>JAUXCW010000108.1 GCA_030618705.1 Gammaproteobacteria bacterium
GCACGCTTCGGCGCGGCAGTCGTTTTATCCCTTGGAATAATCTCGTCCCTGCCGGCACAAGCGGCTGTTATAGAGGGCACGGATCTTATATTCACATACGATGATTCCACATTGTTTGGCAGTGCCCACGTGATTGGCAATTCGATTTTCTTCAACCCCGTCAACTTTGAAGCCCAGAGGCACGACACTGATGGGGTAATTACCACGAACGATACTCTGAACATCTATGCTCAGGTGAAAAATGGATCCAGCTTTACCATGGATGGCGCCACCCTGGCGGAGCAAGGCGACTATGAGCTTCTGGGCGACAAGAGTTGGGTGAGCGTTGGCGGACAATTACGCGCAACCAGTTTGACCCAGGGATCACCTTTCATCACCTCGGACTTCATCCAGACAAGTGGCCCACTGAACACGGTCGGCCAACTTACCGCCTGGGATGCCAGCGCGGCAGTGGACTTTGATGATGTAGCGGGCTGGAACACGGATACCTATGTCCTTTTCACGATTGAAAATATTTTACGTGCTTCCTCCACCGTACAAGGCGAGTTCGCCTTTATCGAGAAAAAGTTTAGTGGTGTAGGTGTTGTTATCGTACCCGAAGTCCCCCTCCCCGGCGCGGCATGGCTATTCGGTTCGGCTCTGTTGGGCCTCGCGGGCTTCCGGCATCGCAAGTCCAGCTAAAAGCGAATCCTCCAGATACACCAAAGGCCTCTTTTAAGAGGCCTTTTTTATTGCTGGTGCCTTTGTGTCTTTGGCCGCATCACCGGTTCAATATGAGCTTGCCACTCCTCCCCTCCTGTCACGGCTCACTTTCTTCGCGCAGGCGTATCGGGCCAAACTTTTCCGGGAACTTGCCCGTCATCGGGGAATAAAAATCGCGAAAATATTGCATGTCCGCCCCGATATCTCCGCTGGGTTGCAGCGCGGGGCCAAAGCCCCCGGCGCGTCGCCCGTAATCCAGGTACGAGGGTACGATGGCGACTCCCGCACCACGGGCAATGTGGTAAAAACCTGACTTCCAGTATTCGGCCCGGCCACGGGTCCCCTCGGTGGGCACCACGAGGACCAGCTTGCGATCGCGTTTGAACGTCTCCACCATGGCCGAGACGACGTTCTGGTTCTTATGCCGCACGATGGGCATCCCCCCCATGGCCCGAAGAATCCAACCCATGGGCGGATAGAACAAACCGTGCTTGGCCATCCACTTCACCTCGATATCGAATACCGCGGCAAAGGCCAGCATATAGGGGAGATCCCAGTTCGAGGTGTGTGGGGCGGCGATCAGGACAAAGGAGTCATCCTGCGGTCGCTCTCCCTCGATCTTCCAACCGCCGCGCCTGAGGAACCAGTGGGCAAGCCGTTTTTTCATTGATTACCCCGGGATTCAAGTTGTTCGAGGAGCCAGACCGTGACTTGTTGTCAGTCGTGATCCTGGGCGAGGACCGTAAGAATAAACGTGGAGGACACCAATGTCCAAGAAACCCGGGAGGGTGTCCGGTCCGGTAACAGCCAGACTCTCCACTCGCCGATAAATGATATGCTTGGCTCTTCGCTCCCATGCCAGGATTACTCCCCCGCCATGTCCAGATCTCTACTCTATCGGCTGCTGTGCCCACTGATAGCCTCGCTGTTTTGTGCCGCGGCCTACGCCGCTGATGAACAGGCTGATTATATCGGCAGCGAGGCCTGCGGCAGTTGCCACGAGCCCGCCTACCAGGCCTGGCAACAGTCCCATCACTGGCAAGCCATGCAGCCCGCCTCCGCGGAAACGGTACTCGGTGATTTCGACGACGCCTCTTTTACCCACTTCGGCGTCACCAGCCAGTTCTTCAGGAAAGACGACAGCTACTATGTGCGCACGGACAATGCCGCCGGGGAGATGGAGGAATTTCCCATCGCCTACACATTCGGCTTTTACCCCCTGCAGCAATATCTTATCGCCTTCGACGACGGACGCTACCAGGCCCTGAGCATCGCCTGGGACAGCCGGCCCGGGGCCGAGGGCGGCCAGCGCTGGTTTCACCTCTATCCCGATGAGGCGATACCCCACGACGACCCCCTGCACTGGACCGGCGCCTTCCAGAACTGGAACAGCCGTTGCGCCAGTTGTCACTCCACCAATCTGCACAAAAACTATTCACAACAGCAGGACACCTACCAGACGCAATGGTCCGAAATAACCGTCGGCTGTGAAGCCTGCCACGGTGCCGGCAGCGCACACCGTGACTGGGCGGATGGGGACAAGTCTATTGAAGCCATGGGCCTGGCGACCTCCCTGGCGGACCGGGGAATATGGCGCGCCGACGACAAGAAAACAACGCTGGTAAACACCCGCGACCAGCACTCGGGTCGCCAGCTGGCCGTCTGTGGTGGCTGCCATTCACGACGCCAACAGCTTGCCCAGCCCCATGTCGATGCCGGGTTCCTCGACACCTTCACTCCCAGCCTGTTACTGGATGGGCTGTACTACCCCGATGGCCAGATCGAGGACGAGGTCTATGTCTACGGCTCTTTTGTACAGAGCAAGATGCACGCCGCCGGCGTTGTCTGCAGCAATTGCCACGAACCCCACAGCCTGAAATTGAAGGCAGAGGGCAACGCGCTTTGCACTCAATGTCACTCGGCCACGACCTTCGACACGGCTGAACACCACCATCATAAAACCGGCAGTGAAGGGGCGCAGTGCGTCGAATGCCATATGCCGGCCCGGGACTATATGGTGGTCGACCCCCGCCGCGACCACAGTTTTCGCATTCCACAACCCATCCACAGCGACTTGCTGGGCACGCCGAATGCCTGCACCGGGTGTCACCGGGACCAGGATAACGCCTGGGCCAAAAAGGCCCTGCAGTCCTGGTATGGGCACCAGCCACTTCGCGATGAGCACGCCTCCACCCTGGCGATCGCTCGGCGCAACAGCCCTGCGGCACTAACACCACTACTTGAGCTGGCCGGCAACCCGGCGGCGGCGCCCATTGTGCGGGCAACGGCGATCCACGAAAGCGGGCGCTTCCCCTCGCAGCAAACGGTAAGCCAGGCACTGGAGCACCTCTATGCCGATGAGCCCTTGTTGCGCCTCGCCGCGGTACGCGCTCTGGAATTTATGCCGCCCGAGCAACGCTACGGTGTCATGCATCTTTTAGTCAAAGACCCGGTGAAGTCGGTGCGCATGGCGGTGGCCGCAGCGCTGGCGGGCGTGAACATTGCGCAGCTTGGCGCGGAGCGATCCGCAGCCCTGCAATCCCTGTTCGCCGAATTCGAACAGGCCATGGCGCAGAATGCCGATATGCCCAGCGCCCAACTCAACCTGGGGGTGTATTACACGGCCCGTGGCCAGCAACAAAAAGCACTGCGCGCTTATCAACATGCACTCAAATTGTCACCGGCCTATGTCCCGGCCATGTTGAACCTGGCCGATCTGTACCGCTCGATGGAACAGGACGAAAAAGCGGTTCCGGTCTTGCAGCGCGCCATAACCCTGCAACCGGACCAGGCGCCGGCCTACCACTCACTGGGTTTATTGCTGGTCCGGCAAAAGCGACTGACCGATGCACTGCCACAACTGGAGAAGGCCGCGCAACTAAGGCCGGAAAACTCGCGCTATAGCTATGTCTATGCCGTGGCGCTACAAACCGACGGCCAGATCGACAAGGCCATCGCCGTACTCGAGCAGGCCGCGCAAGAGCACCCCTACGACCAGCAATTGCAATCCGCGCTGGAAGCCTATCGCAAACAGCGAGGAACTAACTAAAATCGTTAGTAGCACGGGAGACCAGGCTGTTATGAGTATATTCAATGATAATCTGCTACGGGGCGAAGTCGCCCTGGTGACCGGCGGCGGTACCGGCATCGGCAAGGAGATTGCGCGCACACTGGGCAGGCACGGTGCCCGAATTGTCATCAGCAGCCGCAGGCAGGAGGTGCTCGACGCGGCCTGTGAAGAATTGCGCGCCGAGGGAATCGAATGCCTGGCCGTGGCCGCGGATGTCCGGGAGCCGGATGCGGTGGAGCGTGTCATCGAGACAACGCTTGCACGCTTCAAACGGCTCGATATCGTTATAAACAATGCTGCGGGTAACTTTCCGGCCAGCCTGGACAATATTTCCTACAACGGTTTCAAAGCCATTGTCGATATCGACCTGCTGGGCACCTATAACGTCAGCAAGGCCAGTTACGAGGCGTGGCTCAAGCAACACGGCGGCCGTATAGTGAATATCTCCGCGCCTTTCGAGCACTGGGGCGTGGCTTTCCAGGCCCATGTCGCGGCGGCGAAAACCGGCGTCGATTCCCTCACCAGAACCTGTGCCGTCGAATGGGCCCCGCTGGGTATCCGGGTCAACAGCGTTGCCCCCGGCCCCATTGGAGACACTGAGGGCATGGACCGCTTCGAGTCCGCCACGGGAAAAAGTCGCGCAGCCCTGGGTAGCAAGCAGGATATCGCCAACGCCGTGCTGTTTCTGGTAAGCGACGGCGCGCGCTTTATCAACGGCGTCAACCTGCGCGTCGACGGCGGTAGCGGAATCGATATGCTGAAAATGCCCGTGTCATCGTGATGACATCAGGGCTTACCCAAAATACCCCTGACCGCAGCCGGTATATCCGCCGGAATCAGCACCAGCTTGCCGTTGTCGGACTGGGATAGCTCCTTGATGGCGTCGATGTAGCGCTCCCCCAGCAGGTACATGACCGGCAGCTCATTTTGCTCGATCGCCTCGGTGACCTTCTGGATCGCTATCTGGCTCGCCTCGGCCAGCAACACCTGCGCTTTTGCATCGCGGCGAGAGGCTTCCAATCGACCATCGGCTTCCAGTATCGCCGCTTCTTTTTCGCCGTCGGCCCGGGTGACTGTCGCCCGGCGCGCGCGCTCCGCAGCAGCCTGTTCTTCCATCGCCTTCTGCATGGTACTGGATGGATTGATATCCTGGATCTCCACTGTCTTCAGGGTGATACCCCAGTCGGCGATATCGTCGGAGATCATGCTTTTGAGTTTGGCCTTGATATGGTCCCGGGATGACAGGGCATCATCGAGATCCATCTCGCCTATGATCGAGCGCAGCGAGGTCTGGACCAGGGTTTGAATGGCCATCGAGTAATCCTCGATACCGTAGACCGCCTTCTCCGGTGAGACGATGTTGATATAGGCCACCGCATTGGCCAGAATCACCGCATTGTCCCGGGTGATCACCTCCTGGGTGGGAATATCCAGCACGATATCCTTGGTGGTTATCTTGTAGGCCACATCGTCGATATAGGGAATCAGGATATTCAATCCCGGGCTCAGGGTGCTGTGGAATTTACCGAGTCGTTGCACGACCCATTTGCTGCCCTGGGGGACCAGGCGTACGCCCTTGGCGATGGTGACCAGCACCAGCACCAGAAAAACAACAACGGGAATCAGGCTTTCCATTTTAACTCCTTATACTCTCTTGACCACCAGGGTGTTGCCGGACACGTCTACTACCATGACCCGGTCACCCAGTTTGATTGTGTGCTCACAAATAATATCCCACTCATCCGTACCCAAGATCGGCAGGCTGAAGCGCAACTTGCCCCGACGATGCTCCTGTGGCACCGCGATGACATGGCCGATCTCACCGACAATGGCCTCGCGGGACAGGCCGGCCATGGTCTTGTCCACGGCGCGGGGTTTAAAGATTCGAAACCAGAAAAACGTCGCCGTGGCCGAGCTGATAGCCCAGATAAAAACCTGCCAGTTCAGCGACAAATCCGGCACCAGCAGAAGAAGCAAACCCACTAGCACGGCGCCGAGCCCGAACCAGAGGGCGGTAAAACTGGGCAGGACGATTTCGATCATCATCAGCACCATGCCGAAAGCCAGCCAATGCCAATACAGTAGTGTTATGTCCATGGATAAATCCGCAGCAAGAAGTGTCGCAAGCAGGCTACCGCCTTGAGTCACACGGTACCCAAGCGCCGATGAATTCACAAGGCATAGACGGCAAATCTTGTCAGCGAGAGGCCTGGAGCAAATATTCTGCCCAATGCGGTAATTCCGGCTGCTCCAGCTTGAGCCGGCCGCCACGCAAGGTAAAGACCGGCGCAAAAGGATTATCGACGCGGGAATTATCCAGCGCCCTGACCTGATCACACAGCACGATGGCCGTTTGTATATTTACCAACAAGCGCGGTATGCGGCCCTGGGCTTTCTCATCGGGAACATTGTGGCCGCCCTCCTCCACCCGCTGGGCGATGCGAGCGAGGTTGAGGGACGGCGAGCACAGGTGGATGAAAACGAGAATTATCTCGTAACCCATGGCCTTGGCCCTGGCGATAAAATCGATTTTGCCGGGGTGGGAAAAAACGGTTTCGAAACAGAAACTGCGCCGCTCGGACAACAGGCCATAACGCAATTCCTCCGCTATTCCCGCGGCCTGGTAACTGTGGGCCTCAGGCGAGTCGGGGAACAGCTCCCTGGCGATAATGTCCGCGTTGACGAAGGGTAGGCCGTGGGGCGCCAGGCGGGTACGATAGAAGGTGCTTTTTCCCGCGCCGTTACCCCCAGCCAGGATCCACAGCTGTGGTCGAGGGCTCAATCGGCGGCATCCGCCAGCGGCGTAAACACACCGTTGCCAAACTGGCCCACTATGACAGTGCCGTCCGCCGCCACCTGTTCCAGTTGGCCGGGATGGGACGTGGAAGCCTGGTAGCGCACCGCACTACCGGTAACGGACTGCGCCAGCGTTCCCGCATCCCGCTCGCACTCCAGCGCGGTAAACACATCTTCCGGGTCGATAGGCGGTGCCTCCACCGGCTCGACCTGGAGCCGCGCCAGGCCCGTGCTGATGGCCAGCAGTTTGTCCGGGTCGACGCTATCGGCAACACTGCGCCCAAGGCTGGCCCAGTACTCGATTTGCTCCGCCGCACTACGGTGCCAACGCTGCCCGGCGCTGCGGGCCGCCTGCATCAGCTCTTCCTGTAGTCGCACCGGGGACGCTGCTTTGGCCATTTTCAATACTCCGCGTGGTGGAATAAGCGATATTGTAGCAGATTGCTACAATAACTGCCAATGCAGGCTATTCCAGGCCGGAAGCCCTGCACAGAAAAGAGCTGACGACAGTCCAAATTACTATCCCGCTTTTGATTCAGATCATATCTGCTGACGCGCTTCAAACTCACTATCAACAGAACAGGCCAGACGGATTCCGCAACTATGCTCAAACAGTCGCTCATTGCCATGCTGCTCACCTCTGCCGCAGCATCCGCCCAGCCGTTCGATTGGCCATACGAGGACAACTACGGCGACGATCTCGATTACCTTCATACCATCGCCAATTACGAGACGCATCCGCTCTGGGTCGAGAAATGGCAGAACAATCTCTTCAACAAAAACATGATCCGGGTGAACTATGCCAGCGTTGCACAAACAGAGCTGTTTTCGGACGTCCGCCTCGTTATCAACGAGGAATTGCTGGAGGGACTCTGGTTTCGCTACGCGACCACTTACCTGGCCACGCCGTATCGAACCGCGCAGGATAATTATCACTCCATCGGCCTGGAAAAAAGCCTGTATAAAACCCTGTCTATTTTTATCTACGGCAATCCAAAATTTGAGAAAGAGGAAATCGATATTCAATACGGCCTGTCGTTTACCAACGCCGACCGATCACACTATATCCGCGTGGCCTACGTCGATGTCGCGCCTTTTTGGGATGATAAGAACGACCAGGACGGCAGCAATTTGAAAAGGCCGTGGCAGATCGTATGGCAGGCCAATGCACAAACCGGTCGATTTCGATTTTTCAGTGAGGGTCGCTACGACGACGGTACCGCCCGGGAATTTTCCAGCAAAGCTGAACCTGAGTCCCTGGAGAACAGATTCCAGGCCAGCAAGACCGATGACATGATTTTCAGTCTGTATTACTACCGCAGCGCCGACTCCTTTGTTGAATTGTCATACAGTCACTATAGCTTTAACGAGACCCGGGAGTTCGACAAGGCGATACTTAACTACGAATATAAAAACCGTATCGATATCTACAAACTGGCCTATATTACACCGCTGGGAGAAAAGTATCGGCTGCGCTTCGGCACACACGCTGTTAATCAACAAGCCTCATCCCTTGGTCACCTCGCGCATGACTATAGGCACCGGGAGATCATACCCTTTATTTTCTGGGAGTGGTTTGTCGGCCCCGGCATTTTTGAAACGGGGTATATGGGCTCAGTACAAGAGTGGGACTACGAGGGACAATCTGACATCGATGACCCGCATTTCGACGGCTATATCGACAAAATCGAATTGGCCTATACCTTTGACTTCAACGGTCGGGCCTTCCTGAAAATCGGCATCAGCCAAATGGCGTCACTGTCGGGGTTTGGCGGCGGCAACGTCCAGTTTTTCCTGGATTTTTAGCCTGGCGTTCGCGCCTCAGCACGTTGAGCGCAGCTTCTACCGGGACCGCAACACAACTCCTGGATCGGCATATCGGATATCCTGTGGATTCATTCTGGCTCTGGCTCGAAATTCGAACTACCAAATGAATCTCGATACTGTAAAAGGATCTCATCATGAGCATTGTAAAAGAATCTTTCGGGCAGACCCGTGACGGACAAAACGTGGAAGCCTTCTTTTTCACCAACACCAATGGCGTGATGGCTAAGATTATTAACTATGGTGCGACGATCGTCTCGGTCGAGGCACCGGATCGCGCCGGCCGAATGACCGATGTGGTGCTGGGCTTCGACGATATGGCGGGCTACCAGGGCGCGGACAATCCCTACTTCGGCGCCTGCTGCGGGCGCTTTGCCAATCGTATCGCCGGTGGAAAGTTCACTCTCGATGGCGTTGAATATTCGCTTGCGGTCAACAACGAGCCGAATGCCCTGCACGGCGGATGGCTTGGGTTCGACAAGAAAGTATGGGAGGCTGAGATCGTGGGAGACTCGGTCCGGATGTCACTCACCAGCCCGGACGGGGAAGAGGGCTATCCCGGCACGCTCAGGATTGAGATTATTTACACGCTGACCGACGACAACGAACTTCGGATCGACTATACCGCCGAGACCGAGCAAAAAACGGTTCTCAACCTGACAAACCACAGCTATTTCAACCTCGCCGGCGGCGGTTCGCACGGCGGGCATCTCATGCAGATCAATGCCGATCGCTATACTGTCGTTGACGGCGATTCCATCCCGACCGGTGAGCTGCGCGACGTCGCCGGAACTGAAATGGATTTCCGCACACCCAGGGCCATTGGCGCAGAGATCGAGCGGACCGCCGAGGGGTATGATCACAACTATTGCATTTGCCAATCCGCCGCAGGCGAGCTGACCTTCACCGCGAGAGTCGTCGAACCCGAAAGCGGCCGCACACTTGAATGTTGGACCACCGAGCCGGGGGTTCAGCTCTATACCGGAAACTTTCTCGACAACATTAAGGGTAAAGGCGGAGTGGTCTACAAGCGGCGGGAAGGCTTTTGTCTGGAAACCCAGCACTTTCCCGACAGCCCAAATCATGCGGAATTCCCGAGCACCGCACTCGCTCCCGGCGAAGTCTACGCCCAGACCTGCATCTACAAATTTGCTGTGGCATAGCAACGGAGCGCTGACATCAAGCTCGGCAAGGCATCTTTCCCAGGCTTTTGGCCCGGCCGAGCGGGTGTATATTGTCCGACCACAACCGTTTTACCGGGCCAGCCTGGTGCCAGGATATCTACACCGTAATATTGATTTCAGTCCGCCCGCAAATGCCTGCGCACCTTGACCACGTCAGCCTCTTCCGTGCGGACGGTTCTGAAGCCCAGGCGGCCGCACAGCTTGAGCATTTTGCTGTTATTGCTGAGTACTTCGCCCTCCATAAATTCGATATTGCGGTCACGCGCCACGGCCATCAGGCGCCGCATCAATTCCCGACCAATGCCCTGGCGCTGTACATCGTCGGCAATGGTCAGTGCGAACTCGCAGGTGCGGTGGTCCGGGTTGGTCACATAGCGCGCCACACCCAGCACATGGGTATCGGGCCTCCCTTCCCTGGCCACGGCGATCAAGGCCATTTCCCGGTCGTAATCGATCTGGGTAAAGCGGGCCAACATCACAGGGCTAAGTTTTTCGAGGCTCTGCATAAAACGAAAATACTTGCTTTGCGAAGACAGGCCCTCAACGAAGGCCTGTTCGATGCGAGCGTCTTCCGGCCGAATGGGCCGGACAACCACATCGGCGCCATCCGGCAGCTGCCACTGGGACACCAGTTCATGGGGATAGGGATGAATGGCCATATG
>JAUXCW010000041.1 GCA_030618705.1 Gammaproteobacteria bacterium
AGAGCAGTTTGTGGAGTGTCGTCGCAAGTACCAGCTTCCTGGTGCGCTTCGACGCGATCAGCAAAGGGGTGTTGGACCTTCGCGATGTATTCTATTTTTTGTTGATGATGGCGTTGTGGCTGGCGGCGACCGTTATCGTAATCGATATGAAGAAGGCGCACTAAGATGGCTGCGAATAAGCGTTTTACCGGTGTAGTAAAACTGGTGCTTGTGGTCGTTGCGGGGCTCGCGTTGCTTTTCGTGGGTGAGTCGCTGTTCAAGCACATGCGAATCGATTTGACTGACGACAAGGTGTTTACCCTCGCCGAGGGGACGCGCAATATCCTCGGTGGGCTGGAGCAGCCGGTCGAGCTGGAGTTTTTTTATTCGGAGGCGGCGATGCGCGAGGCGCCTACCCTGCGAAACTATGCCCAGCGCATCGAAAACATGCTGGAAGAGTTCGAGTTGTATTCCAACGGCAATATTCGTTTGCGCAAGATCGACCCGGCACCCTTTTCCGAGGAGGAGGATCGGGCGACGGAGCTGGGCATGCAGGCCGTACCGCT
Source organism: Gammaproteobacteria bacterium (assembly GCA_030618705.1). Lineage (GTDB taxonomy): Bacteria > Pseudomonadota > Gammaproteobacteria > Pseudomonadales > JAHEGP01 > JAHEGP01. The sequence goes on from JAUXCW010000041.1 coordinate 546, forward strand.
ACGGGTCGGTGGCCCCCAGTTATATCTGGGGCTCGCCGCGACGGCCGCCGACGGGACGGAAGAGGTGCTCACTTTTTTGCATCCCAGTCGCGAGCAGTTTCTCGAATACGAAGTGGCCAAATCAATCTACCTGGCTTCCCGTGACGCACCGCCAACACTCGGTCTTATCAGCGGACTACCGGTGAATGGAGGTCTCGATATGGCGATGCGGTCGATGAATCGGCCCTGGGCGTCGGTGCAACAGCTCAAGCAGTTTTACGAGATCGTGGATCTCGGTCCGAGCCCCACCGTAATCGGCGATGATATCGACCTGTTGTTGGTGATCCATCCCACCGAACCCAGTGAGCAGGCCTTGTACGCGATCGACCAGTTTGTACTGTCGGGACGCAGCGCCATCATATTTACAGATCCCCATGCGGAGACCACCGACAGAGCCCCCGGCGAGATGGCGATGCCCGGGGCACCGCAGTCCGCATCGGACCTGCCGACGTTGTTTACTGCCTGGGGTATCGAGATGATCCCGGGAAAAGTGCTCGGTGATGCCGCCCATGCCATGTTGGTGAACATCGCCGACGAGGCGCCGCCGGCGCGCAACCTGGTTTTGCTGGGATTTACCGGGGAGAATATGGCCGGGGATGAGCTGCTGACCGAGGACCTGGATTCGCTGAATCTTTCGTCGGTCGGTGTCTGGCAGCTGCTGGAGGGTGCGCAGACCGAATGGCGCGAGTTGATCTGGTCGTCCAATGCCGCGGGCCTGGTCGATGTGGAGCAGGTACAGGGTATGACCGACCCCAATCGCCTGTTCGATCGCTTTGTGCCCGATGGCGCACACCATGTCATTGCCGGGCAATTGTCCGGTACAGTCAGCACGGCGTTCCCGGATGGTAAACCAAACTCGGACAAAGCCGAGACAGAGGTGGAGCCGTCGCTGGAAGAAAATCCCGCCTTGCAAAGCGGGGAAATCAATGTGCTGCTGGTTGCCGACACGGATGTGCTGACCGATCGCCTGTGGGTACAACAACAGACTTTCTTCGGCCGGCCGGTGCTCTCGCCATTCGCTGACAATGGCGCGCTACTGGCGAACGCCGCCGACTACCTGGCGGGCAGCGCCGATCTCATCTCCATTCGCAGTCGCGGCACCTTTGCCCGGCCTTTTACCCGGGTGCATGAGATTCAACGCGTGGCGGAGGAGGGCTACCGCGAGAAGGCGGACGAGCTTACCGCCCGCCTGGAGGAGACGGGGCAGAAACTGAACGAGTTGATGCAACTCAAGGGGGAGGACCAGCAGACCCTGAGCCCGGAGCAGGAACAGGCGGTGGACGATATCCTGGCGCAGAAGCTGGAGATCCGTAAAGCCCTGCGCGAGGTTCAACACCGGATGACCAGCGATATCGAAGCCCTGGGGACCCGGTTAAAGCTGATCAATATTGGATTGATTCCACTGCTGCTGACGGCCTTGGTGCTGGCTTTGGCTCTATTCCGGCGTTGGCGCCAGGTGAGGAGCTAAGCGCATTTGGGCGAGCGCCCGTAGTCGACGCGAATATTGCGCAGTTTTCTCACGGCGTCCTTCAGGGTGCGCTCTGTATCGTTGCGATCGAGCAGGTCGGGGTCATTCTGTTCCAGGGTGGGAAACAGTTTTTCCGCCTCGTCATAGCGGTTTTGGTCGGCGTAGGTGATGGTTTCAAGCCAAACCCCGGCGACGGCGTGGTAGCGATCCTTGTATTGCTGGCCCTTGGCGGCGAGTTCCAGGGCCTTGTCGTAGTCGCAGTCAGCCAGCGCCAGGAAACCGTCGTAATTGTATTGGCCGAATTCGCCGACATAGCGCTCTTCCTGCGCTTTGTCCCGGCCTGCCCCGGATGCGGCGCCGATAGCCGCCCCGCTGGCCGCACCGATTGCGGCGCCGCTGGCCGCGCCGGACACGGGGTTGCCGCCAAAGATGAGGCTGCTCACCAGGCCGCCGACCGCGCCGCCGATGGCTCCACTGGTCGCGCCGCTTTTAGCGCCTTCAGAGGTCTGCGTGCCTGAGCAGGCCGTCAGTAAGAATAGCGAGAGCGCCAGGGCGCCGACCTGTTTGCCAATTGCCATGATAAACATGCTCCGTTGGTGTCGCAGGGACCCCTGCAATCTTTAGTGTCAGGCGGATATTGTAGGGCAAAGCGGCCGGGGCTGGCCACCGGCATGCCGGGGTGTGTAAGTATATATGGAATCGATATAACTTTTGAGTTGCAGTCGCGCCGGCGATTCTCTATATTTCCGCTCCCATCGACCAGAAAAGGAGCGGGCCGTGGCCCCCGGCGGGTTAGTAACCCTGGCAGAAGAACCCTTGGAAAGCGCATTGGACACTTTGAATCTGGCGCAGCAGAACGATCTGTTGCAGGACGCATCGGCCCAGGAGATTGTCCGCTGGGCCCTGTCCCTCGACGAGCCGATTATTGTCAGTACCAGTTTCAGCCCCAATGCGGCTGTCATGTTGCACCTGGTTTCACAGATCAAGCCCGACCTGCCGGTGATATGGATCGACAGCGGCTATAACACCCGCGATACCTATGTGGTCGCAGACCGGTTAATCAATGATCTGGGGCTGAATATCCATGTTTATAGCCCACAAATGACTGCGGCGCGGCGCGATGCTTTGTTGGGAATCCCCATGCCCGGCGAGGACGAATCCCTGCACAAGGAATTTACACAGCAGGTGAAGCTCGAACCTTTCGCCCGGGCACTGGCGGAGTTCAAGCCGCGCATCTGGCTGGCCGGTATCCGTGCCGAGGAAACGGCTTTTCGTAAAACCTTGAATACTCTCTCATGGGACAGTCGCGGTATTCTGAAAGTCGCCCCGCTTTTCCGCTGGGGAGAAGCACAGCTCGAAGAGTATATGGCCGGCCACCAACTACCCAGCTGCCGCAAATATTTCGACCCCACCAAGGTGGCCGACGACCGTGAGTGTGGTTTGCATACCGGTGCTTGAAAGCCAGGGCAGCGCCTGCGTCTATTTCCAAACATCTATATCCAATAATGTCTGCAGTGCCTGACGCAGTTCTTCACCGTGTGCTTGCTCCAGTGCTTCCTTCTGTTTGCGAAATTCGGCCCTGCGCTCCGGCGTGAGATCCTGCCATTGTTGCCAGCGGGGGATATGAACGGTCGCCTCGCTCAACTGGTAGATAGTGCTGTAAGCCCGCCTCCCGGTGGCGTCGATTTCCAGATAGTCCAGCAGGGTGGCAATGCGTATACAGGCCTCGCTCATGTCGACCTGCTGCGCGAGCGCGGCGCGGGCCAGCACCACAATACTGCTTCGAGCATGGTCGCTGGACCCGGCCTGCCCAGGGCGATGAGCGGCAGGCCGCCACACCTTATAGAGTAAATGCCCGGCCCATGCCGCCAGCATGATAATAATCGCCGAAGCGATTGCCAGTAAAATGACCGCGCTGTCGGTGCTCATAGGGTGTCCGGATTGTCGCCAGCTGATGATTGGATCATATTACCCGGCCGGGAGCCGGGTCAATGTGTATACAATAGCGCTTCCCCGCAGGGTAAAATATTCGGCAAGGGAAGGGAGATGGATCTATGACCAGTATAGGAACACCATTCAGCGATACCGCGGTCCGGGTCATGTTGCTCGGGGCGGGGGAATTGGGCAAGGAAGTCGCCATCGAGCTTCAGCGGCTTGGGGTGGAGGTCATTGCGGTAGACCGTTACCCCGATGCTCCGGCCATGCAGGTCGCTGACCGTTGCCACACCCTCTCCATGCTCGATGGCGATGCCCTGCGACATGTGATCGAGTCGGAACAGCCCCACCTGATAGTGCCTGAAATCGAGGCCATTGCCACTGATACCCTGGTCGAGCTGGAAGGGGAGGGTTATACCGTAATCCCCACGGCGAGGGCGGCGCGGCTGACCATGAACCGTGAGGGTATCCGGCGCATGGCGGCCGAGGAGCTGGGTATTCTTACCTCCCCCTTCCGCTTTGCCGACAGCCACGATGAATTTCTGGCCGCTGTGGAGGCGGTTGGTATGCCCTGTGTGGTGAAACCGATTATGAGCTCATCGGGCAAGGGGCAGAGCACCATTCGCTCCGCACCCGAAATCGAAGCCGCCTGGGATTATGCCCAACAGGGCGGGCGCACGGGAGCCGGGCGGGTCATCGTCGAGGGCTTTGTCGATTTCGACTATGAAATTACCCTGCTTACCGTGCGCCATTGTGACGGTACCCGTTTCTGTGAGCCCATCGGTCACCGCCAGCAGGACGGCGATTATCGGGAGTCCTGGCAACCCCAGGCGATGAGCGACGTCGCCTGGGAAAAATCCTGTGTTATCGCTGCCGATGTCTGCGAGGCGCTGGGTGGAAGGGGCTTGTTCGGCGTGGAATTGTTTATCATGGGTGATGAGGTGTACTTCAGCGAGGTCTCTCCCAGGCCCCACGATACCGGGATGGTCACCATGATCTCCCAGGATTTATCGGAGTTCGCTTTGCACGCGCGGGCAATTCTGGGCTTGCCCATTCCCAATATCGCGCAGCATGGGCCCTCCGCTTCCAGTGTGATACTTGTCGAGGGTGAATCGAACCGTGTGCGTTTTGGCAATTTACGTGAAGTGCTGGCGCAGGAGGATACCCAGTTGCGCCTGTTCGGCAAACCCGAGCTTGCGGGGCAGCGTCGCATGGGTGTCACCCTGGCGCGTGGGGCAAGTGTTGAGGAGGCGCGGGAAAAAGCCAACCGGGCCGCGGCCGCGATCTCTATCGATTTGTAATGGCCAGGTTGGCAGCCTGAACCGAGATGTAGTTAGTGTCCATCCGGAAACGCCAGTTTCTGGAGAGGACGCGTATCCCAGCGGAGGCTGCGGTCCGACGTATCGGGATCCATAAAATCAACAACTTACTGGATTCCTGCCTGCGCAGGAATGACGAAACTACGTGTTTTCGCGGGGCCGGCCTTCCGGATGCGCACTAGTTAGAATTTGAATCCGCTATAAATAATTATACCAGGGCGATTATTTTGGCGTGAAATCGGATGGAGGTGTTTGTCATGCTGGTCGGTGTGCCGAAGGAAATCAAAAATAATGAATACCGGGTTGGCCTGACGCCGGCGGGGGTGCGGGAACTGGTCCACGCCGGACACCAGGTGATGTTCCAGGCCGAGGGCGGGAACTCCATCGGTTTTGAGGATGACGACTACCGTGCAGCTGGTGCCACCATAGTGGATTCCGCTGACGGGATATTCGAGAAAGCGGAAATGATCGTCAAGGTCAAGGAGCCCCAGCCCGAGGAGTGCCGGATGTTGTCCGCGGGTCAGATACTCTATACCTATCTTCACCTGGCGCCGGACCCCGCGCAAACCAGCTTATTGCTCGAAAGCGGTGTCACCGCCGTCGCCTACGAAACCGTTACCGATTGCCGGGGCGGCTTGCCGCTACTGGCACCCATGAGTGAGGTGGCCGGGCGCATGTCGATTCAGGCCGGTGCGTTTTTCCTCGAAAAAGAAAACGGTGGCCTGGGTATGCTTCTCGGCGGGGTGCCCGGGGTCGAGGCGGGGAGGGTGCTGATTCTAGGCGGCGGCGTGGTGGGTGAAAACGCCGCGCGCATGGCGGTGGGGCTGGGCGCGAAGGTGTCGGTGATGGATCGCTCCCACGAGCGGCTCAAGTATCTCGATGCCAGCTTTGGTGGCCGCCTGCAGACAATTTATTCCACTGCGGAAGCGATAGAGAAATACGCACTGGAATCGGACCTGGTCATCGGTGCGGTGCTGATTCCCGGTGCCGAGGCACCGCGGCTTATCAGTCGCGATCTGGTCTCTCGCATGAAGAAGGGCGCGGTGATGGTGGATGTGGCGATTGACCAGGGGGGGTGCTTCGAGACCAGCGTGCCGACCACCCATCAAGAGCCTGTCTATGCCGTGGATGGGGTGATTCACTACTGTGTTGCCAATATGCCCGGTGGAGTGGCGCGTACATCGACCATGGCCCTGACCCATGCGACATTGTCCTATGCTGTCGATCTCGCGGACAAGGGTTTGCAGGCCCTGGTGGACAACCCTCATCTCCGTGCCGGCCTTAATGTTCACGCCGGAATGGTGACCTGCGAACCGGTTGCCGGGGCCTTGGGTTATGACTATGTCGAGCCGCTTGAGGCGTTGGCGAAGGCCTGGAACCGATAGCTCCATATTTTCTCGGCCAGATCCGCTACAAGTACTCCAACTGCTGTCGGTAGAGTACCGCGTCGAGTTGTTTGGCCGCATGTTCCTCGATAGTGGCAAAACTGCTTTCGATGCCGGCCTTGCTATGGGACAGGCAGGCAAAAGACCACTGGGCTTTATCCCGGCTATCGGCTAAGTCGCTCTCACAAACGGCAATATGGGTCAGTTTGCCAAAACGGTCGCGCAGTCCTTTCAATCGTTGTCGCTTTTCCTTGAGGGATTGGCAGCCTTCGAGATGAAAGTCGAGGGTAAGAACCGCCAGTTGCATCAGATATCCTCGAAACGCATGGACAGGTCGATGGCGGCGGCATCCTTGGTGAGGGCGCCGATGGATATATAGTCGACCCCGGTTTTGGCGATATTGCGCAGGTTTTGCCGGGTGACGCCACCGGATGCCTCGAGCATGGCGGTGCCGTCATTGCGTTGTACGGCCTCGCGCAGCCTGCTGTTGGTAAAATTGTCGAGCATGATGATATCGGCACCGCCGGCTAGCGCCTGGTCGAACTGGTCGAGTGTTTCTACCTCGACCTCTACCGGCTTGTCGGGGTGATTTATCCTGGCCTGCAAGATGGCGCCCGCGATCGAGCCACAGGCAGAGATATGATTCTCCTTGATCAGGTAGGCGTCGAATAAGCCAATACGATGGTTGTAGCAGCCACCGCAGCGCACGGCGTATTTTTGTGCGGTGCGCAGCCCCGGAATGGTCTTGCGTGTATCGAGCAGCTTGACCGGCGTATCGGCGACCAGGTCCGCGTACAGGCGCGCCGTCGTCGCCGTAGCCGAAAGCAACTGGAGAAAGTTCAGCGCGGTTCGCTCCCCGGTCAGCAGGGTGCGCGCACTACCCCTGGCGGTAAACAAATCCTGCCCGGCTGTGACCATCTCGGCGTCATTGCAATGCCACTCGATCCGCAGGCCGGGATCCAGTTGCCGAAATATCTCGTCGACCCACTGCTGGCCGCAGATAATCGCCTGTTCACGGCTTATCACGTGGGCGGTGGCAAGGCGTTCGGCGGGAATTAGCCCGGCGGTAATATCGCCTGCGCCGATATCCTCGGCCAATGCCAACCGTACCGATCGACGCAAATCTGCAAAAAACTCATCAGCTAGCTTCATGCCGCAACTACAAAAGTCATGGGAAACGACAGTGTAACAGCATCGGTGGTATCGGATAAGATGTAATTCGCTATCGTCCGGTTTGCTTTCGATAGTCCCCGGCGACCTTGCCGGGCGGCGCAGGATCGTTAGCGGAATTCAGCTCGCCGACAATGTGCCGGGCCTGAATTATTCCGTAAAATTGAGCTGGTACTGATCAAGATGTGAGGCGATTCGCTTTTCTGTCAGCCGCTTTATCCGCAGCGCTTCCGGCTGGCTATAATGCTCTTGCCGGGGTGCGTCTGCTCCGGACGCAGGCTCGCCCCGCGGGGCGTTCCGGTTTTTCTCCTGGCGATAAAGGTACATGGTTATGAGCGGCAAAAAACAACGAGGGGTGAAGCTGGCGCCGGTTGCGGTCGGTCAGAAGAAAAAAGCCCGACAAAAGCGCTTTTCCGCTCGATTTCACAATGTCCAGGAGAAAGCCTGTCTGCGTTTGATGGATTTGCTGGCGCAGATGTTCGACAAGGCCGACGATGTGCTGTTCGAGATGGCGGATAGTGCCGCCAGCAACCAGGACCAGAACATCTATTTCGACTCCATGCGAGAACTGCGTATCAGGCGTCGGGGCATGGAGATGGAATTCTCCCAGCTCTACAATGCCAGCTTCGAACAGCTGGATCGGCACTTGCTGGTGGATAGTGAAGAAGTCGAAGCCAGCAAGCTGTGCCTGGTCAACGACAATGAAATCGAGGAGATGCTTGCGCTCGAGGGTATGGTCGCCCGGTCGATGAACGACTGCGCCGAAGAGCTGTCCCTACTGTCCATGCGCTTCGACAGCCTGTTGACAGCCATCGTCATCAATAATGACAACAACCCGATAGCTCCCGGGCCGATATGTACGGCGTTTGCGAAAACCTGCGGAAGCCTGGATGTGGATATTCGCGCGCGGCTGGTGGTCCTGAAGTTATTTGAAAAGGCAGTAGTCAAGCATTTGCCTAAGCTCTACCAGACCCTGAACAGAGACCTCGCGGAAGAGGGTGTATTGGCCAATATCAGTCTGGCAAGTCAACGTCAGCGTGGCGGTGCGCAAAACAGCGCCTATGCAGAGGGGCAGGAAGCAGCCGATACTCCGCCGGGGGTGATGACCGGCGCTGCGAGCAATGACAATGTTTTCTCGCAATTACAAAATTTGCTACAGCAAGCGGGGCAGCTTTTCTCCGGCCCGGCCCGGCATACTCCTCCGGCTCCCGGTGCCCAGCTGGCAGCCGTTAAGCAGCCAATGGTGCTGGATCTACTCACCAGTGTGCAGAACCATTTAAAAGCTGTGCCCGCCGCACAGACCGGCTACATGACCGAGCTGCCGGAACAGCGGGATATCAGTGAAATGGTCATGGAAATACTCAAGCGCAATGAGCCCGACGGACACTACCGTTTGCGCGAGGCGGATGAGGATGCGATCAATATCGTTTCCCTGTTATTCCAGTTCGTACTGGAAGACGACAACCTGGCCGTACCGTTGAAATCGCTGATCAGCCTGCTGCAGGTACCGATGGCCAAGGTGGCGTTACTGGACAAGAGTTTCTTCGGTAAGGATAGCCACCCCGCCAGGAAGTTGCTCAATATGATGGCGCAGGCCGGTATCGGCTGGGCTCCTGCGAGTAACCCGGAACGGGATTTCCTCTATCGGAAGGTCAAGGATGCCGTTGAAACGGTGTTGACCAGCTTTGACGATGATATCGGTATCTTTCAGTCGGTGCTGTCGGATTTTGTCTCCTTTATGGAAAATGAGCGGCGCCGGGCGACCGTGGTCGAGCAGCGCACCCTGGAGGCGGAACAGGGCAAGACCCGGTCGGATCTCGCCCATACGGCGGTGCACCAGTCGATCCTTGAATGCACATCGAATAAACCCCTGCCCGGGGTCGTCTCGGAATTGCTGGAGCATGCCTGGTCCAAGGTCTTGTTCCTGGTTTATGTTCGCGAGGGAGAGGACAGCGGCAGTTGGAAGTCAGCACTGCGTGTCATGGAGGAGCTGGTCTGGAGTGTCCAGCCCAAGGCGACAGCAAAGGAGCGTCTGCGGCTGGAAAAACTCCAACCCGGCTTGTTTAAAAGTCTGCGCAACGGCCTGAATCGGGTCGGTTTCAGTCACTTTGCCATGAATCATCTGTTTGAGCAGCTGGAGGCGAGCTACGCTTATTTGCTCAATGTCGAGGAATCGAAGCCCGGCGCGAAAAAGCAGGCCGTGGAAAGTAAAACGACTAGCGAGCCAGCCGGCTGCAGCCCTACATTGGATGAAATGCTGTCGCGGGGAAAAGCGCATATCGAATCCGCCAGTGTTGAAGCGGTTGGCGCTATGACAGAAGTGTCCGGGCTGACCGAGGCGGCAAATAACGAGGATCTGCTGGAGGGCGTGGATGAGGCGATGCTGTCCGCTGTCGACAACCTGACGATGGGAAGTTGGGTGCAGTTCAACCAGGACGATGATGCAAGCTATCGCTGCCGGCTGGCGGCGGTCATGAAGCCCACGGGGAAGTATATATTTGTCAATCGTGCGGGTAAAAAGGTCGCGGAGTGGAGTCGGGAGCAGCTCGCCTCCAATGTCGCCAGGGATATCGTAAGGCTACTCGATGACCGCTTGCTATTTGACCGCGCCCTGGAATCTGTAATCTCGCAATTGAACGGTTCCAGATAAGCTGTCTTCTCTTTTCAGGAGCCGGTGTTAGAATGCCGGCATGGGGAAGCAATCACCTGACCTTGAGTTGTCCGTCACCGCTATAAACAGCGGGTGGCTGGAGGGTGTACGCAGGGTCCCCAGTCCCAATTTTGAACCGCGGGCGGATACCGGCATCGACCTGCTGGTTATCCACAGCATCAGTTTGCCTCCGGGTCAGTTCGGTGGTCCCCATATCGAAGCGCTGTTCCTCAACTGCCTGGATCCGGGCGCGCATAGCTATTTTGAGGAAATCTGCTGCCTGAAGGTTTCCCCCCATCTTCTCATCGATCGCCAGGGATGCGTGGTGCAGTATGTCAGTCTGGATGACCGGGCCTGGCATGCCGGTGAATCGGTGTTTTGCGGTAGGCCAAATTGCAACGATTACAGTATCGGGATCGAGCTGGAGGGTTGTGATGAACACGCCTTTACCGATCGGCAGTACCGAAAACTGACCGGGATCACCCGTAGTATCCTGGCGCACTATCCCGCTATTACGCCGGGCCGCGTCGTCGGCCACAGTGATATTGCACCCGGTCGAAAAACGGATCCCGGACCGATGTTTGACTGGCCTCGCTACCTTGGCGGGTTGGGCTCTGGCGCATTGGAGTCGAGCTAACCATGGAATATCTTGCCATATTGCTGGTCTACGCACTGGAACGCTATCGCAAGCTGGTGCCGGAAGTACAATACGACAACTGGTTGCTGACCTTCAGCCGTTTTCTGCAGGCTGGCATCCAGCGGCTGGGATTGCCGGTACGACTTCATCCTCTGCTGCTCATCGGTCTGCCCTGCCTGTTTGTCGCTTATTTGCAGTATCGCCTGGATCATGTTTTGTTCGGCTTGCCGGAGTTTTTGTTGATGGTGGGCGTGCTGTTCTACAGCCTGGGGCGAGGGGATTTCGGCGCGGCGGTCAGCGATTATCTTGCACGCTGGGAGGTCGGTGACATACAGGCCGCCTACCATGTGGCCGGGGAATACTCACACTACCCGCAACTCGAAGAGTCGGCCGACATCGCGCAGCTCCATCGTCATACAGTAGAGGCCCTGTTATACCAGGGCTTCGAGCGATGGTTCGCTGTGGTGTTCTGGTTTGCCCTGTTCGGGCCCTGGGCCGCCCTGATGTATCGATTGAGCTGTCTCTACGCGGAGTCGCCCGCCACCTCGACATCAGCCAATCGCGAATTCGTGAGCCGGTTTCTTCGCCTTGTCGAGTGGCTGCCGGTGCGCATACTGGCTTTCAGTTTTTCCCTGGCCGGTAATTTTGCCTCCTGCTACAGGGTGTGGCGCGAGCAGCTTGGGCGTGGGGGCTACAGTGCTGCGGTTTTACTGCGCATCTGCGCTATTGCCGCCCTGGGCGAGGGTGAAGAACTTGCCTGTCAGCGGCCCGGCGATGAGAATCGTGAATCGGCTATTCGTTGTGGGGGTGAGCAAGTCAAGTCCCTGCAGCAGCTCCTCCAGCGCAGCTCGGTAGTCTGGTTAGTCGCAATGGCTGTCGTTATCGTGTTGATAGATTGGTGATTGCGCCCTCCAATATTGGCATGGGCGGAGAGTACAGGGGCAGTTTACTGTGAAGGGTTTTGAGTAATGCGTATCGGTATTGACCTCGGCGGCACCAAGATTGAAGCCCTTGCACTGGGCGACGGTGGCCGGGAATTGTGGCGGCAGCGAGTGCCGACTCCGGCTGGAGATTACCATGCAATTCTCGACGCCATAGTGCAATTAGTGGCGCGGATCGAGCGGGATATCGGCGTGCCTGGTAGCGTCGGTATCGGGACTCCCGGCAGTTTGTCCGCGGTGGACGGGCTGATGAAAAACTGCAATTCAACAGCCCTCAACGGCCAGCCACTGCACGGGGATCTTGCCAGAGCGCTGGGCCGCGAGGTTCGGGGCGCCAACGATGCCGACTGCTTCACCCTGTCAGAGGCCAGCGACGGTGCCGGGCAGGGCGCCGATTCCGTGTTCGGGGTGATTCTCGGTACGGGTGTCGGCGGCGGCCTGGTGGTGTCCGGGCGCTTACTGGCCGGCCCCAATTCCATTTGCGGTGAATGGGGGCACAACCCCCTGTCTTATCCGAGGCCCGGATATCATCAGTCCCGTGCTTGCTACTGTGGCCGCAGTGATTGCATTGAGACCTGGCTGTCCGGCCCTGGTTTTGAAACGAGTTATTTCCAGCAGGCAGGTGAGCGCGTATTTGCCGGTGAGATAGCGGCTCGTGCTCTTGCTGGAGAGCCTCAAGCGCTTGAGGTTTACGATGTTTATGTCGACATGCTGGCCCGCTCACTTGCAACCGTCATCAATATCTTTGACCCCTACGTAATTGTGTTAGGTGGGGGGATGTCAAATGTTGACAGCCTGTATGGTGATGTAATAGAGCGCTGGGGGGAATATGTGTTTTCGGACAGGGTCGATACGCAATTGCGCAAAGCGAAGCATGGTGATTCCAGCGGTGTCCGCGGTGCCGCCTGGCTCTGGCCCGAGGAGTAGCTCGTCGGCGTTTTCGCGCTATGATTTCTCGCGCTGCTGCCAGAGGATTTCCTCACCGTTATCCCGCCGCACCAGTGAGCGAGCCATAACGAATAACAGGTCGGAGAGTCGATTGAGGTAGCGATTGCCGCTCTCGTTGGTGTCTTCGGTTTGCTTTAGCGACACCATCGTGCGTTCCGTTCGACGGGATACCGCCCGGGCGTAGTGGCACCAGCTACCGGCTTTGTTGCCGCCGGGCAGGATAAAGTTTTTCAGCGGCGGCAGGTCTTGGTTGATCTCATCGAGGCGTTGTTCCAGCCAGTCGACGCGTTCGTCGGTCAATAACTGATGCCCGGGGATAGACAGCTCTCCTCCCAGGTCGAACAGGTCGTGCTGGATGGCGCTGAGTATCTCGCGATAGACGTCATCCGGGGGCAACTCCGCCTGTAACAAGCCGAGCAGGCTGTTCAACTCGTCTATCGAGCCGATCACCTCCATGCGGGGGGTGTTTTTCGCGATACGGGAGCCGTCACCCAGACCTGTGGTTCCGTCATCGCCGGTGCGGGTGTAGATTTTACTGAGTCTGTGGCCCATGAAATCGGTAACCTTGCCGTGTGTGAAGCGGCCTATTGTAGCGTGGTGACGGCAGAAAACCGATGTCGATGTTTTCTGCCGTCGACTCGCTATCGCTTACAGTGACCAATCGAAGCGGAAGCCGACGTAACCGGCGCGGCTCTGCCCGTCGAAGCCGACTACTTCCTCGTACTCCTTATTCAGCAGGTTTTCCCCCCGCGCGTAGATCTCCAGATTGTCGATGACGCGAAAGGAAACGAGTGCGCTGACCAGAGTGTAGGCATCGAGGGTCACCCTTTCATCGTAAGTTGGCGGGCCAAAAAAGATGTCCTCCTGTTCGCCGTTGTAGTCGGCGTTGATATTGAGTTTGCCGCGCTCATTGAAGAATGCGTAGTTGAGATTGGCGCTGGCGATATGGCGAGGACGGCGTATCTCCAGGTCGCTCCTGCCGTCGACCTCCGGCTCCCTGGCGTCGAGGTAAGTGTACGCCAGGTACAGGACAAGCTTGTCGGTAAAGTTGAACCAGCTGGCGAGCTCCGCACCGTCACGCTTGCTGGTGCCGTCGAGATTGACCGCGGTGGTGGCATTCTGGTCGACATCGTAGAAGAAGCCGTCGATCTCGTCTTCGAGGCGTTCGTTGAAGTAGGTGAGGTCGACGCGAAAGAAGTTATTGCGGGTCTTCAGCGTGGTGCCCACCTCCCAGCTTTTCGAGGTTTCCGGTTTCAGGTCCGGGTTGCCGATAAATGCCGGGCCGCCGACCTCATAGTAGCCGTAGCGCTCGGTGAAGGTTGGATTCTTGACCCCGGTGCCGTAGGAGCCGCGCAGTTGCCAGCCATCCTCGAGCCTGTCGTAAAGCAGGCCGGCGCGATAGCTGTTTGCATCCTTGAAATCTTCGTTGTCATCGTGGCGGGCGCTGAGGGCGAGTTTCCAGCCACTCTCCCAGGCATGGTTGTACTCTCCGACCAGGCCGGTAGTATTCTGGGACAGGTCGCGATTCGCGTCACCGAAACTGGTATCGGGCACCTCCTGTACGAAAGTTTCGTGGATACGCTCGGCGACAAAGGTCAGCTTGTTGTTGTCGTCGCCACCCGGTAGCCAGCTCGATTGCCAGTATCCCCGGGTTCTGGTGCCCTCGGTGCCGGTGTCGAGTACGCGTTCATTGAAGTTTTCCGTTTTGGACTTGTTGTAGTTGACGCCGATCTCGTTGATCCAGACCCGGTCGAATGCGCCGATTACCGTCTTGAGTGAGGCGTAATCAAATTTACCCTCGGTGTTGTTGTCGGCGTCGATGGGCAGAGCGGTGTTGAAATCCGTGCCATCGAAATCGCGGTCCGCCTCGGTGTGCCGGTAACTGCCGATCAAACTCACATTGTCGGTAAAATCGTACCCCGCGCCGAGGTTGAGCGTTTTGTTGGTATAACCGTCTTTTTCATCGCCCTCGCGGGAAATATTCTCGCCCTCGCTATCCACATAGCCCGCGCTGATGCGGTAATTGAATTTCTCGCCCGCGCCGCCAAGGTTCAACCCCGCGCTGTAAGTGTCAAAGGACCCGCCTTCGAGGTAGCCGTTGACGGCAAAGGGCGTGTCACTCTTTTTTGTCGTGATGCTGATGACGCCCGCCAATGCGCCCGCGCCCCATAGTGAGCTTTGTGGCCCGCGCAAGACCTCGACCTGGCCGATATCGTTGGCCAACAGGTTGGCAAAGTTGAATTCGTTGCCGGCGCTGATATCGTTGGCCTCCACGCCGTCGATCAACACCAGTACATGGTTTGACTCCGCGCCACGGACTCTTACCTGGGTCAAACTGCCGACCCCCCCGGATCGATTGACGGATACGCCCGGGGCGCTGCGCAGGATATCCGAGGCGACGATGGGCTTGCGGTTTTCGATTTCCTTGCCGGTAAATACCGACATCGAACCGGTGACGTCCTTGAGTTTGGTTTCGGTGCGCGATGCGGTGACGACGATCACCTCCATATTTTCGTCGACGACGGTGGCATCCTCGGCCGCGGCAAGTGCGGGTAATCCGAGTGCGATAAGAAGGCTGGCGTGGTATGGGCTATGGCTGAATTTCATAAATACTCTCCCCTGGAAACTCCGCCCGAGTTCCGGATAATAAAGGTGTGTGAGTGACACGGGGAGAGGGAGGTAAGAGGCCTGTTGAGACGCCAAACCGACCGCCCGCCGCAGTCTCGTTTAACGCAGGGGCCGGTCTCCGGGCTTGTGAGTGACAGCTGCTGAATTGCCAGCGCGGTCTATCAGTCGCCTTCCCATACCATGAAAGATACAGTGGCGATGAGACTGATATAACTCACTTACCGTTGCGGGGGCAGCGTCGGAATTGCGTACAGGCGCACCGACTTCCCGTTTAACTCGCGCCTTGCTTGACTAACTTGAAAGGAGCGAGAACCCATTGCGAGGGCGGCAT
>JAUXCW010000248.1 GCA_030618705.1 Gammaproteobacteria bacterium
AGCAGGGTGCTGACCAGGTTCTTGCCGATATTGTGCTGGCTGAGCATGGTCCCCAGAACAATCTTCTTGTCAATTTTGGCGCTTTCACCTTCCGGAAACGCTGACTGGATAAGGGGAACGCAGGCCTTGGCGGTGACGCCGGCACGCACGAGATCGAGGACAATCGCCTTCCCCGCCGCAAACCGATCACCGACGTCAGATAGCCCGCTCATCACGCCATCCTCGAGAATCGCCATCGGATTAAGCCCATCGGCGAGAAGTTCCTCGGTCATAGCCGCGGCTTCGTCGGGTTTTGTCTCACTTACCAGCTGCCGTAAATCTGCAATTGTCGCCATTTTTATTTTCTCCTGATCGGGTAGTGGTAGCCTGGCCTTCTGTTACGATTTTCGTCGCGATCTAGCAATGCCAGGTCGGGTAATCGAGGCCAAGGTCCATAAAAATCCGGGTAAACTTCTTGTAGTGGTTGATGAAATCCTGACTGGGTCTCATCGTCTTCAGGTCGTACAGCTCGTTCAGGGGGACCGCGTCTGGACGGGGGTCTCGCTCCAGCTTGTTGATCTTCTTCATTATCTCCACGCCCTGTTTCGGTGTGAGCCCCGCTGCCGCCCGCGAAATCTCACCGACCCAGCGGGCCTCGATGCCGGTATGCCCTCCCGACAGCCACGTGCCCTCCATGCCCGAGATACAGGCATTGATTGCCGCACTAGCCACGCCGAACCAGTGATCGTCACACAGAGGCAATGCCTCACTATCCGTGCCGCCGAAGGTGACCCAGGGCAGCTTCAGGTTTCGCTCCGCGGCGAGGGCCGCCGCCGAATTACACCAGCTGATGTCGTTCCCGGTATAGGTACCGCTCACCGTAACCGACATCGCTTGAGTGAGAGCACCCCCCGAATAGGCGAGCATGCCCAGGGTGTGGGCAATGATCTGCATGGCGCCCTGCTCCGGCCCGGTGATATAGGCATACAGGGTTGGGGAGGAACTGATCCACGGCTCGATACCTTGCTGGTCGGCAAAGTAGGCCAGGTTGAAGCGGTCGTAGTCGACACGCATATCCTGGAGAATCTGCACCGGCAGGGTACAGTTGTTCTTATTGTAGAGTCCCGATGCAAAAGTGCTTATCAGTGTATGTGGTGTCGTAGCGCTCATGGGAATCCCGAAAAACATACCGGGCTTGCCCGCCCAGGTCGCCGCCTCGTTCATAATCCGCGCCTCTGTGAGGCAGACGTGTGTCTGCGCAGGCGTGTCTGCGATATTCTTCAAGCCGCCGGCGGCAAACAGGGGCATGGGAATTACGCCGTCACAGGTTGGCTCTTGCATTACCGTCATGGCGTGCTGCTTGTAGAGCTCGGTGTCCGTGGTAATCACCCCCGCCGCATTGAAGCAATAGGGGTGTTGTTTGTCGCCCGGCGCCCGGGGTGAAAGAGTGATGGCCTCTCTCCCCTGCCCGAGGGTAACCTCGTGCCGCGCCGTAACAATGGCCTCCTCGATTTCCTCCTGGGTGAATTTGATGATCCGCCGCGTATTTTTGCACAGGAGCCCGACCTCGAGCAGCAACTCCTTTCCCGCCTCAAAGATGGCGTCCGCCATATCGGGGTCGATCATGGCGGGTTCATCGGGATCAAACTCGATCCTGTATTTCTTCTGGAGATCGCCCAGCGCTGTCGGGAAGAGTTCGGTTTCAAACTTCTCTTCCGTCATAATCGGCCCGGTTGTCGATCGTTGGATTGCTTCCCAGAGTAGCTTTCCCATAAGTCGATCACCTCAAAATTGCCTATCGTAAAACAGCGCTGATTGTCAGCGGCGGAATCTATGGCCGCTACGAGAGAATGCCCGATGCGGGGGAGCTCCTGCCCCCGGCTTCGTCAGCCTTGCAGATAACACTCCTTTTCTTGTATCGATCGCATCAACGCGGCGCACTCCTGCCCCACGTAGCGAAAGTGTTGGGGCAGCAGCCACGGCATGGTGTCGACGATATACCAGGAGAGATCCTCGGGATCGCTGAAGCCCTGCTCCCAGAATATCTCACTGGCATCGTGCTTTAGCAGCATCGCCGTCGCCTTGCCGTTATCATTTCCGAACAGGAAGATTCCCGAGGGATCGACATGCAACGGCAAGGGGCGCACGAAGTACTCATCCAGCACTTGCAAGGATCGCTCCCAGTCACACTCATAGATGTGTGCGGAGTGAACAATGAAGGTGGCACTGCCGACTTCAAGGCCCAGGCGCTCGGCCAACTGGCTCTGCAAGCGAACCAGGGCAGTGGCCTCCAGAGGCCAGTCGGTATAGAGATCGGTACTGCGCAGTACGAAGGAGCCAAAGAGCTTCTGATCCACCTGGTTAAAGGTAGCGGAGAGCAGGCTGGAACCGATGTCCCGCGATTCCGGGAAAACCATGGTAGCGGAGCGTGTGTCAGGTGATTTCTTTAGTCGATCGAACACCACATCCAGCTGATCTATTCCTCCATCCTCCCGCAGGCGCGCTTCGTAGCCCGGCATAGTCAGGCGATCGAAATCATCGCGGTTGAAGTCGAAGTAGCCCGGGAACACTTCCTCCTTCTTTTGCAGTCCCCCGTCCTCTAGTTCAGGCGTTTCGATGGTTACCACCGCATTCAAAGCCTCGGCGATTCGCCTGCCATCGGCCGTCTGTTTTTCTGTGCCAATTTTCAGTGCCAGGTTGAGCAGCTGTAACCAGCTGTCGCCCACATCACTGGAGAAAATCGGGAACGTGGTATGCCTCGAGTGAAACACCTTGCGCCGGGGAATTTGCGGGCTGGGGAGTGATCGCGGCTCCCTCCCCCCGCCCAGAACGGGCAAGTCCCCGGCAGCGCCGGCGATCTCGCTCGAATCTTTTCCACGCCAGTCGATTATTTGAACGTCGTTGCGCAGCGTATCCAGTGAGTCTGCATCCAGCTCGGCCGGCAATCGCCCACGGCCACCAGGCAACTGGCCGCTCTCTTCGAGGCCTTGCTGCCATAGTGCGAGAAGCGCTTCACCCGTTGCGCCTTCGTCGAAGCCGACGATGATAAGCTGGCGAATATTGGGATATAAAAACAGCCCCCTCAATAGCCATTCGAGGTCGCTCCGGGAGTTAAGTGGCGCGACAAAGCCAACCCGGCCCGGGTCGAACCCGGATAAGATCGCGGCTTGTTTTCCAAATGCGCCGCAGATCGCCACGTCACCGCTTTCGAGATTTAAGACTTCCAGCCCGGGCAAATAATCGGTTTGCCAGCTATGTTCCACTTTGAACCTCCTGGGGTGACATTGACGCGCCCGTTCGAGCCCGCTGTAACTCGAGGGTACAAAATGCGCGAAGAAACTGGTCTTCGAGCCGATCGAGCACAACTTTATGTGATGTTTTCATTCCCTGTTCGACCCAGTGCGTGAGCTCCACCTGCTGTAGTGCGAGCATCTTGCGAATCAGTAAGTCGGGGTCGTCCACAACGTAGATTTTCTCCTCCATGCCGCGGGCAAAGAGACCAAGAAGAATCGACGTACCCTCTCTCCACGGGAGCTCCCCCGCGCCGGAGGCCGGGAAACTCGCTGCCCAGCCGTGACCGTCGCGGCAGCACATACGCAGAAAGTCGGGATGATCGAGGAAGTACTGTGCCCCGGAGCGCAGCACCGCGAGATGGCTCGCCAGGGTTTCTTCGGACGTACCGCACGCCTGGCGAATACAGGCTAAAAACGCCTCGGTTCGAATTTTGTGAATGCCGACGAACAGCTCCTCTTTGCCGTCGATGACCCCGTACAGGGTACCCAGGGAGATGCCGGCTTCCGCTGCAATCTCGGGCATGCGAGCCCGCTCGGCCCCCTTCTCGGCAAACACCCGCTCCGCGGCCTCATTGACCGCCTGCCGGTACACCGACTTGCGCTTGTCTTTCATGCGCTGCTTAAGTGGCGCCTTGCGAGTGCTGTTTGCCTTTTGCAGGCTGGAGCTGGCCATGGGTGTAAAACCACCTGTCTTTTTTACTAGAAGTACAGTTCTACCAGAATAGAATCACTATTTCAATAATTTTCAAGGTGATATTTGGGGTCTTTGTGATTCAGGAGAGATGGGATCAAGAGAGAGGCCAATTCACTGGCACAAGGAATGCGCGTATCTGACTTGAAAACGGCTTCAACTGTATTAAAAAGCCTGATTGAAAAACTGGAGAGCTGAGGATTTGCCGTTTACATAGGCTTGAGTGAAAGTGCGTCTTAAGCAATGGTAATTGAAACTGATTGACTGAACTTGCACCGATACTTACTGTTGGCCAGGTCGCTTAAGATAATATGAGGTAATTATTGTGATCGCCCTGATTTCCGACCCCAGACGTATAACACCTGAATGGCTGACCGAGGTCTTACAGGCCCATGGCTCACTAGCTCCGGGGGGTTGCGTAGTTGATACACAGTGGCAGACTATCGGCACCGGGAAAATGGGTGACAATGCCCGCTTTACCCTGACTTACGACGGTGTTTACGATGCGCCGAAGACCCTGGTCGCCAAGCTTCCCGCGGCGGATGAAACCGCCAGGTCGATAGCCGGGGCCATGGGAGCCTATCGCAAGGAGGTGATGTTTTATCGGGAGTTGGCCCCCCGGAGCGCCCTTGCCATCCCTAATATCTATCTTGAATTACTGGATGACAGCGGCACTGATTTTATCATCTTGATGGAAGACCTGGCCCCGGCCGAGCCCGGCAACCAACTGGTCGGCGAGAGCGTAGCCCGGGCCAGGCTGGCGCTGGCCGAGGTGGCAAAGTTACATGCGGCGTTCCAGGGCGACTCCGCGCTATTGTCCAGGGATTACATCACCCACACCGACGCCGACAGCGCCGCCTTCGGGCAGGAGTTGATGCAACAAAACTGGCCGGGCTTTGTCGAGCGCTTTGGTAGTGGATTAAGCCAGGCGTGTATCGAGTTCGGCAATGACTACGTGGCCAATCACGCCCGCTGGGTGACACATTATACCGGCAGCAA
>JAUXCW010000240.1 GCA_030618705.1 Gammaproteobacteria bacterium
CTGTGGTTACTAAAAGAAGACTACCCGGTGCTCAACCCGGATCCGATGGAAAAGGAAGAGTGGGTCAGTTTCGCCCTGGATAACAACTACACCGTCAAGGCCACCGCCTACGCCAGGGATGCCGCCAACGAGAGCGCCAAGGCTAGTAAGTCCGAGCACGCGCCCAAGCTCGCCGCCCGACTCGGTTACGACGACTCCCGCAGCAATATCGACCGCGACGACGGGCTCAACGACGTCAATTTCGATGTCAACCAGAAGGGAGGATCGGTCAGCCTGAACTTGTCCATGCCGCTCTATACCGGCGGTTATATCAGCGCCGCACGTCGCCAGGCCACCGAGGAATACAACCGCGCGCAGGAGACTTATGCGGGCGCGGTGCGCAATACGGTGCAGGCGACAAGGGCCTTCCACCTGCAGACAACAGTCGATGTCGCCACCACCAACGCCCGCCGCCTGGCCATTACCTCAAGCCAAAGCGCCTACGACGCGACCCAGGCCGGTTATGAGGTGGGCACCCGTAACATCGTCGATGTCCTCAATGTCCAGCAGGCCCTGTTCAGCGCGGTTCGCGACTACGCCAATGCCCGCTACCAGTATGTTATCGACATGCTGAAGCTGAAACAGCAGGCCGGCCTGATCAGTCCGGAGGATATCTTCGAGCTCAACAACTGGTTGGTTCCGCCGGAGGCACCGACCTTGTCGGAAACGGGCCTCACCCAGTAGGCGGGGCGGGCAACAGCTGTTCGACCACGTCCAACAGGCGCTGCAGCGCACCACGGTTTTTTTCCACCACCGACCAGGCACTGCTGCCGACCCGCTCGCGGTAATCGCTGTCAGTCAGCAAGCGGCGCACCGCACTCTCCAACTCCAGCGCATCCGCCGTCAGTTGCAGGCCCCCGGCCTGCTGCATCAGGGTTGCAATCTCCTGGAAGTTAAAAAGATGCGGCCCCGCCAGCACCGGTGTGGACCATAGCGCGGGTTCCAGCAGGTTGTGCCCGCCGCGCTCGATCAAACTCCCGCCGACAAAGGCAATGTCGGCGACACCGTATAGCGCCAGCAGATCACCCATGGTGTTACCTACCACCACATCGGTTTGCGCCGGCAAGCGCGGCCCCTCGCTGAGCCGGTGGGTGACAAACCCGGCTTCCTGGCACTGTAGCGCAACCTCGAGGAAACGCTCGGGGTGCCGGGGCACTAATAGCAGCAACAGGTCCGGATATTGAGCCAGCAATGCGGCGTGACAGGCCAGGATAATCTCGTCCTCACCCTCGTGGGTACTGGCGGCAATCCACACCGGCCGCTGCTGGCCCCACTGCTGGCGCCAGTGACCGGCCTTTTGCCGATCCACCTCGCCCAGGGTCATATCAAATTTGATATTGCCGGTCACCACGGCGCGCTCCGGCGGCAGGCCGAGCTCGATAAAACGGTGGGCCTCGGTCTCGCTTTGCACCGCCACGCGGCTCAATTGCCGCAACATGGGCCGGGTCAACCAGGCCACGCGCTGGTAGCCGGCAGCGGACTTTGCCGACAACCGCGCATTGGCCAGCAACACTGGCACCTTCGCCCGATAGCAGCAGCGTATGGTATTGGGCCAAAGCTCGGTTTCGATAATGATCAGCAACTGTGGCTGATAGCGGCGGCAAAAGCGCCTCACCGCCCCGGGCAAGTCATAGGGCGCGTAGACATGGGTCACCACCCCGGCCAATAAACTCTCCACCCGCTCGGCGCCGGTGGGGGTGGTGGTGGTCACCACCAGCGCGGTATCGGGATAAAGGGTCGCCAACTGCCTGATCAGCGGCACGCTGGCAATCGTCTCACCGACGGACACGGCGTGAATCCAGATACAGGGCCCATCGGGGGCTGCGCTGTCGCCATAAAATCCGTAGCGCTCCGCCATCCGCGCCCGATAGGCCGGCGCCTTTCGTGAGCGCCACAGCAGGCGCAGTAATACCAGTGGCTGTATCAGGGTGAATACAAGGGTATAGAGAATGCGCACGGGGACTCAAGCTCTTTCGCGTCGTTGTCTGTCACACGGTATACTATCGCAGCGCCGGCCCGCAAACGAGAGACTCTGCAGCTTTGCCTGAAACTCCCAGCAATAAAATTATTGAAGTCGACGTCGCTGTCATTGGCGGCGGGATCGCCGGTTTGTGGCTGCTCAATCGCCTGCGCCAGTCCGGTTATTCCTCGCTACTGGTAGAGAAATCGGCGCTGGGTAGCGGCCAGACGATCGCCTCACAGGGCATGATCCACGGCGGGCTCAAGTACGCCCTCGCCGGCAGCCTCACCGGGGAGTCCGAAGCGATCAAGCAAATGCCGGGGATCTGGCATGACTGCCTGGCCGGTCACGGTGAGATAAACCTGCGGCAGACCCGCCGGTTGTCGGAGGCGTTTTACCTCTGGTCCACCGGCAAGGTCGGCTCCAGGCTGGTATCGTTTTTCGCCAGCAAATCGCTGCGGGGTCGCGTCAACAAGGTGAAGCCGGCGGACTATCCCTCCGCCTTCGCCGGCTCGCCGTATAAAGGCAGCCTGTATCGGCTACAGGACGTGGTACTGGACATCCCCTCCCTGCTGGACGGTCTCTCTCGCCCTCATATGCAGGCTATTACCCAATCCGCGGACGCGAGCTTGCAACAGGACGACGAGGGCAAGGAGCTGTTACGACTCAGCCCCGGAATCACCGTGCGAGCGCAACGCTATGTGATTACCGCCGGCGAAGGTGCCGGGGCGATCCTGGCGGACCTCCATATCACACAACCGGCAATGCAGTTGCGCCCGCTAAAGCAGGTCATGGTCAAGCATGACCTGCCCCACTACTTATACGGCCACTGTATCGGCGCCCAGGCCTCGGCATCACCGCGACTGACCATATCGAGCCACCGCTGCCGGGACGGAAAAAACCTGTGGTACCTCGGCGGCGATCTCGCCACCGAGGGCGTCGAAATGACGGATGGGCAGGTGATCGACCTTGCCCGCAGCGAGTTGGCGACCATTTTTCCCTGGCTCGATTTTAGCGGAGCGAGCTGGGCCACCCACACCGTCAACCGGGCCGAGCCCAGGCAGGAACAACTGATCAAACCCGACTCCGCCTTTGTCGGCAACGCCGCCAACCGGCCGGGGGTCATCGTCGCCTGGCCGACCAAGCTGACCCTTGCCCCGGACCTGGCGGCGCGAACACTCGACACACTGCGCCAGCAAATCGAGCCGGGGGCGACCAGCGGCCTGCAATTGCTGGATGAGCTGCCCAGGCCCACCATCGCGGTACCGCCCTGGGACCTGGCCTGGTGATGCCATGAAACTGCGAGAAATAGCGAAGACCGGGGTACGAGTATCGCCGCTCGGACTCGGCACCGTAAAACTGGGCCGGGACCAGGGCGTAAAATACCCCGGGCAGTTTACCATCCCCGATGATAAACAAGCCGCCCGGCTGCTGGCCCGCGCCAGGGAACTCGGTATCAATCTGCTGGACACCGCACCGGCCTACGGCAATAGCGAGCAACGACTCGGCGCTCTACTCCAGGGGCAACGCCAGGATTGGGTCATCTGCACCAAGGTCGGCGAGGAATTCGAGCAGGGAAAATCGGTCTATGATTTCACCACGGCGCACCTCGGCCTGAGTATCGACCGCAGCCTGATTCGCCTGCGCACCGACTATCTCGACCTGGTGCTGGTGCACTCCAACGGCGATGACAAGCATATTATCCAGCACTACGGCATTCTCGAACAATTGGCGGAACTCAAAAAATCGGGCAAGATTCGCGCCTTCGGCATGTCGACTAAAACGGTTGACGGCGGTATTCTCGCGGCCTCGCAATCCGACTGCGTCATGGTCACCTACAACCTCGACCACCAGAGTGAAACTGCCGTGCTCGATTACTGCGCCGAACACGGTGTCGGGGTATTGATCAAAAAAGCCCTTGGCAGCGGCCACCTCCGTGAGGACCTGGACGACCCGGTGCTGGCCAATATGCGATTTATCTACCAGCACCCCGCCGTCAGCTCCATCGTACTGGGCACCATCAATCCGCAGCACCTGGCGCAAAACGTCGCCAGTGCCAGGCAGTTATTGGCTGATTAGTGCCAGGTAACTTCTGGCCACCGCCCCAGGGGCAAGGCGCTCGAATACACCGTCCAGTACTCCGGGCTCGACTGGGCTTTCCAGCGAGTCGCGCAGGCGTTGCGACAGGCGCTCGACAAAATCCCCCTCCGGATCGAGGGCGATTTGAACCCCCGGGTCAAAAAACTCCGCCGCGGCAGGATAATCACTGACCAGAAACGGCGTACCCAGCGCCGCGGCTTCCAGGCACACATAGCCCATGGCCTCCCGCCGGGAGGGCAACACCAGCAAACGGGCCTGTGCGATGTAGGGATAGGGGTTATCCCGGTAGCCGAGAAACACCACACGGTCGTCGATACCCAGAGACCGCGCGCGGGACTGCAGGCCCTGCAACTCTTTACCAGCACCAACATACCAGAGCTGCTGCGACAAACCGGCGCGGGCGAATGCCTCCAATAACTGGTAGACGCCTTTATCCCGGTGCAAACTGCCGGCAAACAACAGGTAGTCGCCGTGGGGATGGTCGGCGGCGGCCAGTCGACGCAGGCGCTCAACGTCCAGCGGATTGTAGAGGATACAGGAAACATCGAGACCGACGCCCCGCGCATCTTCAGCCACCGCGCGGGAAACTGCGGCCAGTATCAATGCGGGATCGGTCTCACTGCGCGGAGCGGGAACGCGCCGGGCTGGATTGCTCCGGGCTGGATTGCTCCGTGCTGGATTGCTCCGGGCTGGACTGCCCCGGTCCGGCGACAGGTTCTGGTGGATGACGGAAACCAGCGGCCAGACTTTCAGGCAGCCCGGGGTATCGCCTGTGAAGTCCTTGATCACCAGGTCCAGCCGATCCTGCCAACCGCGCCGGCGGAGGATGGCCTGGATTCGCCTGCCGGTCACCTGGTCGGACTTGCTATCGAACCATTCCGGCAGCAACTTGTGCAACTGCAGTATGCGACTGAGTCTCAACAGCCAGTGCCGCCTGGCCCTGCCGGTATAGAGCACCGTGTAGTCATCCGGCACACCGACCTCGCTGGGCTCACCCACCGCGATATGTATGACCGGGCAAGCGATCTGGCGCAGTGCGCCCTGCAACGCGAGAATCCAGGTGGTCGAGCC
Organism: Gammaproteobacteria bacterium; assembly: GCA_030618705.1. Classification (GTDB taxonomy): domain Bacteria; phylum Pseudomonadota; class Gammaproteobacteria; order Pseudomonadales; family JAHEGP01; genus JAHEGP01. The sequence goes on from JAUXCW010000240.1 coordinate 5,171, forward strand.
GGACAGGCGCAAGCTAC
>JAUXCW010000220.1 GCA_030618705.1 Gammaproteobacteria bacterium
TGCACTGTGATGTGCTTCTGGTCGATGAGGCCTCGATGATCGATATCGGCCTGATGGCGCAGTTGCTGGCGGCGCTCGAGCCCGATACCCGGGTGATCCTGTTGGGGGACCGGGATCAATTGCCCTCCGTCGGTGTGGGCCAGATGGTGCAGGATCTTTGCGCCGGACTCGAGTCCTGTGACGGCGAGCATGGCTTGCCCTATTCCGCAGAGCAGGGTGGTTTTCTCGAGCAGGTCTGTGGTTTTTCCCTCGCGCCATGGCTCGGGGGTCGGCGCCATTCGTCAATCAGCGACTGCATAGCCACACTGCAACACAGCTATCGTTTTGATGCGGATTCCGGTATCGGTCGCCTGGCAACTATTGTCAACGCGGGGGATGAGGCAGCGGCGATGGGATTTATGGCGCGGGCTACAGCGGGCGAGCTGGTCGATGTCAGCGGCTTGTCGCCGGCAGGGGCGGATGACGAGTGGCTGGAACAACTGGCGCAACCCTGGCTGGAAATGTTGCGACAATTCCAGGATGCGGATATCCCGGTCCAGCAAAAGCTGCAGGCGCTGGAGCAGTACCAGATTCTTTGCGCGCTACGGGAAGGTCCCGGCAGTGTGCAGCACATCAATCAATACATCGAGGACAAACTGGCGCGCAGCGTGGCGGGAGTAGGGCAGGGTTACTATGCCGGCCGGCCGATTATGATTACCGAGAACAACTACAGCCTGCAGTTGTACAATGGTGACAGCGGGGTGATTCTGCGGGATGCGCAAGGGCAGTTGAGTGCCTGGTTCGAGGGTGTTGGCGGTGAGCCACGGCGCTTTGCCATCAGTCGCCTGCCCGCCCATGAATGTAGCTATGCCGTCAGTGTGCATAAATCCCAGGGCTCGGAATACCGGCATGTGGCGCTGGTGCTGCCGCCGTCTGATCCCCGGGAATTGACGCCGCTGATAAGCCGCGAGCTGATATACACCGCAGTGACCCGGGCCCGTGAGCAACTGACCCTGGCTTGTACTGCGGAGGTGCTTTGCACGGGTATCCAGCGCCGGGTACATCGCGAAACCGGTCTGGCGGCGCGCCTGCGACAACTCGACCAGGGCAGGTAAGTGGTGTTAACGAAACAGGTGTTGCCGCGGATTTGACCTTCCACGAAGACCAGGGGGATAAGCTTATGTTGAAAATCGGTATTCTGGGTGCGGCAAGGATTGCTCCCATGTCCCTGGTACAGCCGGCGAGAAAGATTCCCGATGTCGTGGTTGCGGCCGTGGCGGCGAGGGATGCCTCCCGGGCGGGCAAGTTTGCTCGCAAGCATGATATTCCCCTTATATTGAATGACTACCAGGCGCTGATCGAGTGCCCGGACATCGACGCTGTCTATATTCCGCTGCCCAACGGCCTGCACGGCGAGTGGACGTTGCGAGCGCTGGAAGCGGGTAAACACGTGTTGTGTGAAAAGCCGTTTAGCAGTAACGCGGAAGAAGCAAGGCAAATGGTTGCCACCGCGCAGCGAACCGGCAAGCTGTTAATGGAGGCTTTCCACTACCGTTATCACCCGCTGGCAGCAAGAATCCGTGAAATCATTCCCCGCCTGGGGCCGTTGCAGCGCATAAACAGCGAAATGTGCTTTCCCTTGCCCCGATTCAAGGATATTCGATACGACTACTCCCTGGGTGGTGGCTCAAACATGGATGCCGGCGCCTATACCGCCAATATGCTGCGCATGGTGGCGGCCGCCAGCGGCATCCCCGGTTTGCAGCACAATCCCGAGGTGGTATCCGCCACCGCGAAATTACGCGACCCCAGGGTCGATCGCGCCATGACGGCCGAGTTAGCCTGGCCTGGCGGCACCACCGGCCGTATCGTCAATTCCATGTGGTCGAGAAAACTACTGCGTATAGGCCTGCGTGCCGTTGGCGAGCGAGGGGAGCTGTCGGTGATCAACCCGGTAGTGCCGCAACTCTATCATCGGCTCACCCTGGTGCTGGACGGCGTCAGGACTACAGAAAAAGTCACCGGTGAATCCAGCTATTACTACCAGCTGCAGGAATTCGCCCGGCGCGTCGAGAGCGGCGTGCAATCAACTGACCTGGCCGACTCTATCGCCACCATGGAGTTGATCGATGCTATCTACCTGGCGGCGGGCCTGCCGCTGCGAGGGCATTGACTACCGCTCCCGTGCGACCTGTAACAGCAAAGACCGTGAAACAAGCGTGTAGCCGCCTTTCTGGAACTCTTGGGCAATGGCCTGCCACTCCGGGTTCGAGCCGATTTTCTCTGCTGATTCACCCCACTTGCTGAGGCTCTGGTGCTCGACGGCAACCGTCACTTGATCCGATAAGGGGCCGGCCGCCAGCGCGGTATAGATAGACAGGGTGGTCTGTGCATCGGGATTGATTTTTCGGGCGATGGCGCGGGCCTTCTGAACCAGGGCGGAAAATCCGGGAAGGTCGCCCGCGACATCAAAGATATAGACTTCGACCACCGGGGTACTGGCCTGGTCATCGGTCAATACTATGCCCGGTATTGCCAGCAATACAATAAGTAGAAGACAGCGAATAGCCTGGTATGGATTTTTCATCGCGAATGGCTCCTTGGGACTCGATCGGGTTTGTCTGCTCTGTGGCGGGACAAACACGGGGCTGTTTATCCTGCGCCAGTAAAGCTTGACTATACGCCTGGGGGCTTTGACTGGCTTGGAATAATAAGACCTTTCCGGAGTTTTGCTAATAACCTCCCGCTCTTACCACCGGGGCGGCGAGCGCCCCCCCAATTTGGGTGTCGCGGTAATTCGTCGACAGGGATATGGTAATTCCCTGTAGAGGAGGAATGTGTCATGGAAACTTTAATTCTCGCCGTACTACTTAATATGCCGGTCACCCCCGTTTGCCAGCAATGGATTGATCGAGTCGATCAGGAATCCAGGGCTGCTGCGCGTCTGGTATGGAGTCCGCAGAAGGAGCGACATATCGAGCGCATGAACCAGGCTGCCCGGAAAGCCAGGGAGAGCTGCTATGCGGATCCTGGCGACGATGGGAATCAGGTGGCGGATGCTCGCCCTCTGACTCTTCATAGTTTTGGTGGCGCCGGCTTCTAGGGAAGCCGTTACCAGGCCTGTTTAGCCGCTGCGTTTAGCCCAGCAAAATAACCAGAGGCCCCGCCACCATCAACAGGACATTGCCGAAGGCGTAGGTGCCGGCGTAGCCGATGGCGGGTACGGCGCTTTTCGCCTCGGCGGTGACCACGCTGAGCGAGGCGCCGCTGGTCATGGCGCCGGTAAGGGCGCCCATCAGGATGGCGGGGTTGAGTTTGAGGATTCGGCTGCCGAACACATAGGCGACGCCGATCGGCACGACGGTAATGACTATTCCCACCACAATCAGGGTTGGCCCACTGTGGTGTAGAGTCTCGATAATATTGCTGCCGGCGCGCAGGCCGATGCCGGTCATAAACAGCAGCAGGCCGAATTCCATCAACAGCCAGCGGGCGGCCTCGGGCAGGCGGCCGAAGGTGGGGCGAACACTACGCAAGTAGCCGATAAGCAGGCCGGAAGCCAGCAGGCCGCCGGCAGTGCCGAGGCCGATAGATATGCCGCCGACGGTGACGGATAACATGCCCAGCAATACGCCGGCGGCGATACCGAAGGCAAAGGTCACCATATCGGTTTCGGAGATATCCCGCTCGATCTGGCCCATGTATGCACCGAAGGTGTCGATTTTGTCGGCGGGGCCGATTACCGTGAGGATATCTCCCTTGTGCAGTTCCAGGCCGTAACTATGGGGCAGCCGCACACCCGATTGGGTGACGTGAAGCACCAGTACGCCAAATACATGGGGGATGTTGAGATCGCCGAGGGTGTGATCGACGATGTCTTGATTGGTGACGATGACTTGCGCCGTATCCTGGTTTTGTTTCAGGTCCCAGTCCGGGGAGATTTCCGGGCCGATATGTTGAATGCCGGCGGTGAAGACCTGGCGTGGCGCGATGAGCTCGACGACGTCATCGAGTTGCAGGTAGTCGTCGGGCTCTAATTGCACCACCTTGCCTCGTCGCTGTACTTTCAATACGGGTACCCGCTCGCAGTAGCGCTTTCTCAATTCCTCCAGGTTGTGGCGAATATACTCTTTGTTGGTGACGCGATAGCAGCGAGTGGTGATATTGGGTGAGCGTATATTCTGGCTTTGTGCCTGCTCGAGCTGCTTCGATTCCGCCACCAGGTCGATGCCCAGCAGCCGCGGCATGTATTTGAGTATGGTGATGAGCCCGGTGAGTCCGAAGATATAGGTGATGGCATAGGCCGTGGCAATATTGCCGACAATCGCATCGCCGGTCCACCCGCTGGGCAGGGACACGGTACCCTCACGCACGGCGTCCTGTGCTGCCGCCAGGGTGGGGGAGCTGGTCAGGCCCCCGGCCAGCAGCCCGGCGGAGGTTCCTGGTTCGAATTGTAACAATCTGGCGGCAAGCAAGGTAATGAGGACAGCGGTAACGGTAACCACCAGCGACAGGGCAAAATATTTCAGCCCGTCCTCGCGCACCGCGCTGAAGAATCGCGGGCCGGCCTGGTAGCCGACGGAAAAAATAAACAGGGCGAAGCCCAGGGCCTGGGCGCCCGGCGAGATACGCAAGTCAAAGTGGCCAAAAAACAGCCCGGCGAACAGGACGCCGGTAACCGGACCGAGGGAAAAACCGATGATGCGGATATTGCCGATGAGATAGCCGAGGCCGAGGATGACAAACAGCATCAACACCGGCCGCAGCTCCATGGTCTCCATAAACCACTGAAAAATGCTGGCAGGCAATTCCGCCATAATGTTCTCACTTTCCTATGGGGATATGGTCTCGATTGTACGTGCGAAGTGTCCCTTCGGCGAGTGAATTTTTATTCGTCCAATGGACGGTGACTGGTGCAGCCCGGGCTTATTGGGCTAACATACGAGCCAAATTTCAGGGAATCAAATCAATGCCCAAGCCCGCGATGTGGTACCAGGCCATCCGTACCATGCCCCAGGTGGATAAAACCCAGTGGTCCAAACTGGATGCTGTTTCCCGCTGGTTGATCGTCAGTCGGGCATCCGTGTTGCTGATGACGTTTACCTCCTGCGCGGTGGGCGGTTTACTCGCCTGGCAGGATGGGCTGTTCAACGGCTATTACTTCTCCCTGACCATGCTGGGCTTGCTGCTGGCCCACGCCACCAATAACCAGCTCAACGACCTGACGGACTCGGTGCGGGGCATAGACAGCAATAACTACTATCGTAATCGCTACGGTACACATGTGCTCGAACACGGACTGATGAGCCGGGCGCACCTGGTGCGCTATATCGTGCTGACCGGCGGCATGGCGCTGGCGGTCGGCGCCGTATTGGTGTGGGCGCGGGGCGGCATTACCCTGTCGCTGTTGGCGGCCGGCGCCTTTTTTGTGCTGTTCTATACCTGGCCGCTAAAATATATCGGGCTCGGCGAGCCGGCGGTGCTGCTGGTGTGGGGGCCGTTAATGATCGGCGGCACCTATTTTGTGGTGGCGGGGCAGTGGAGCTGGTCGGTGGCCGCTATCAGCCTGGTGTACGCCCTGGGGCCGACCTCGGTGCTGTTTGGTAAACACACCGACAAAATCGAGGACGATCGCGCCAAGGGCGTGCGCTCCATGCCGGTATTGATGGGCGAAGCGCTGGCCAGGAAAACTGTGGTGTTCATGTTGCTGTTGCAATATGTCCTGACGGTCTACCTGGTGTTTGCGCAGGTTTGCGGCCTGGCGCTGCTGTTGGTGCTGGTCAATCTTCCCACGCTGCTGCGCTTGTGGCGAGTTTACCGCGAGCCACGGCCCGGGGAGCGGCCGGAAGAATTTCCACAGGAGGTGTGGCCGTTGTGGTTTTCTGCCTTTGCCTTTGACCATAC
>JAUXCW010000147.1 GCA_030618705.1 Gammaproteobacteria bacterium
CAAAACTGGCCGGGCTTTGTCGAGCGCTTTGGTAGTGGATTAAGCCAGGCGTGTATCGAGTTCGGCAATGACTACGTGGCCAATCACGCCCGCTGGGTGACACATTATACCGGCAGCAAAACCCTGGCCCATGGCGATTTTCGTACCGAGAATCTTTTATTTCGAGAAGGCGGCCGGGCGACCACCGTCGATTGGCAGACGATGACGGAAACCTGCGGCCTGGCCGACGTGGCTTATTTTCTCGGCGGCAGTATGACGACCGAGGATCGTCGACAGAGCGAGAAAGAACTGGTCGAATACTATCGTCAACAGCTGGCGGATAGCGGCGTTCAACTCAGCCCGGAGGACTGCTGGCAGCTGTATCGTGCGTTTGCCCCCCATGGCATGATGCTGACGGTATTGGGGGCGATGTTCACTGCGCCGGAAGAGCGCAGCGACAAAATGTTTCTGGTCATGGCGCAACGGCACTTGCAGCACTGCGTCGATGTGAACGCGAGAGAATTTCTTTGAGGAGACAGGCATGATTTCCAAACTGGACGATTACCCCATCCACCAGATTACTCAGCCAGTGGCCTATACCGCCAGCAGCGACCGCTTCACCTACGACCGGTTCTGGTACAACGGTTTCGCCAGGGACGGTTCATTCTATTTTGCTATCGCCATGTGCCGCTACCCCAATCTGGGTATTCTCGACTGCGGATTCAGCCTGGTGATCGATGGTCACCAATATGCCTTTCATGGCTCGCGCCGGGCGCCGCAGGAGCCGACCGAAACCGTTGTCGGGCCGTTTGAGCTGAAAATCCTCGAGCCCATGGGCCGCCACCGGCTCATCATTCACCCCAATGAAACCGGCATCGAGTGCGACCTTGTTTTTACCCCCCGTACCGGAGTAATAGAAGAGGGCCGCCAGACACTGCGCAATGAGCGCTATGTCGTCATGGATGCCGCACGACTCGACCAGTTTGGTTTCTGGCGGGGTGAAATCCGCTATGACGGCAAAGTCCTGAAAGTCGATAGCCGGGAGACATTCGGCATCAAGGATCGTTCCTGGGGGATTCGGCCGGTGGGCGAGGCCTATACCGGAGGCGCTCCCATCGACAGCTATCAAGCCGTTCATTTTATGTGGCTACCTGTTCACTGGGAAAACCGCTGCACGCTTGCAGGCTGCTTTGAAGATGCCAGCGGACACCAGTGGCATACCGACCAGGCGATCATGCCGGCCTATGAGGCCTCTTTCGAAGACGGCGCCACTTTCCCGCCCATCAATGACGAGGACGGTAAAATCTGGGACGGTCGAGTGGACCACGAGCTGACCTTTGAACCCGGTACGCGCAGGGCGACCGGGGGAATAATCCGCATGAATGACAAATCGGGCGAGAGCATGGAGATTGAACTGGAACCGATACAGCTGTTTCGCTTCAAGGGTATCGGCTATATGCATCCCGAATGGGGTCATGGCCAGTGGAAGGGCGAACTAGCCATAGCCGGCGAAAGCTGGAAGTGCGATGAGGTCGACCCACTAGCGTTAGAAAATATTCATATTCAACAGGTCGTCATCGCCCGCTGTGGCGATGAGGTCGGTTACGGCGCATTTGAGCAAATGCATATCGGGCCCTTCGAGCCCTATGGATTGAAAGACTGGTTCGATGGCGCGCCTGGTTAAGCCTGTTACAGGGGCCCCGTGCCGGCCCGATTCGCCGCTGGTGCTTCAGGCATTCATGTTCATCATCAGGAAACCACAAAACGCCGCATTGCTCGGCGCCAGGGTTTCATCGACAGTCGCCTTCATGGCGAGGATTTGCCGGCGATAAGCCTGGTAGAACGCCCAACTGGGTTGCGGCTTGTAAACCAGCGGCTCCAGTTCAAAATAGGCGATAACACCTTTCGCCGTGGTCGGTTTGACAAACACCTCGTCATCGGGGTGATAGTAGTTGGGGATAATCGTCATCAGCGACCATTTCGCCAGTTTGCCCTGGAGAAGAATATCCAGCATGGCGTCAAAACCTTTTTCCTGATCGCCGTGGAGGAAGTTTTTCAGGCCGATGCTGAGCCGCCTGGTATCCTTCTCCGACAGGCCGTTGACAAAGTCACGGAATTTGGGCTTTTCGAACATCGATACCATGGAGGACCGGCTGACCAGTTTCACCATATTGCCGGCGATGGTGGGGTGATCCGAAAAACGGGATTTTTTGAAATGCTCCTGCGCGAAAGCAATCATCGCCGCCATTTTGTGCTTTTTGCCGATGGCCGCCATCTCCGGGCTGAGAAATCCACCGGGGTGGCTGGCCAGAAAAGTATTCTCGGCCTGCTGGAGTTTGTCTGCATTCATCGCCTGGGTTCCTCTTCGTGGCAGACAACCATCATGACCGCTTATGCCCCTCGGGGCCACCTCCCTGCCAATTGCCCTGACCTGCGGTTACCGGCTATAGTCTCCCTGCCGGATCGGCTAAATTACGGAGTGTACTGATGTTGTCGTTTCTACCGCCGCCCCTGCGAGGCGCCATTGCCACAAGCTTGCTGTTTGTGAACACAATACTTCTGGTGCCTGTCTTACTCGTCGTGGCCCTGCTCCGCTTGATTATCCCCCTGCATACATGGCGCCGCTGGTGTACCGCTGTCGCCATCGGGATAGCCGAACTCTGGATCAGCATCAACTCCGGCTGGATGATGCTTACCCAGAAAATGAACTGGGATGTACAGGGCGTCGAACACCTCGACAAACATCATTGGTATTTGGTGACGTCCAACCACCAGTCCTATGCCGATATTCTCATCCTGCAACACCTGTTCAACCGCAAAATCCCCATGCTCAAGTTCTTCCTCAAGCAGCAGCTTATCTGGGTGCCGGTGATCGGCCTGGCCTGGTGGGCACTGGATTTTCCGTTTATGAAACGCTACAGCAAGGAATACCTCGAGAAGCACCCGGAGAAACGCGGCGAGGACTACGAGAGCACCCGTCGCGCCTGCGAAAAATTCAAATACACCCCGGTGACCGTGTTCAACTTCCTGGAGGGCACCCGCTTTACCCCGGCCAAGCACGACAAACAGCAATCCCCCTACAAGTGGTTGCTCAAACCAAAGGCCGGGGGTATCGGCTTCGTACTGGGGGCCATGGGCGATACACTGACCTGCGTGCTGGACGTCACCATCGCCTACCCGGGGCACCGCCAGCCGTCATTCTGGGAGTTCTTCTGCGGCAGGGTCGATAAGATCAAAATTCGTGTGCAGCAACGAGAGATTCCCCCGGATTTCCTCAACCGAAATTACAGCGAGGACGAGGAATTTCGCCTCGAGTTCCAGCAGTGGATAAGCGACTTATGGCAGGAAAAAGACGCCCTGCTCGAGCAGCTTCACAGCTCGGATAATAATAGTAACGACAACAGTTCCGACAACAGTTCCGACAACAACAGTACCGACCATGGCCACCCTGATCTTCCGGCTTAACAACGTCGATTTCGACGAGGCGGAGGAGGTTCGCCAACTGCTGGCGGACAACGATCTGGATTTTTACGAAACCAATGCCGGGCGCTGGGGTATCTCCGTGGCCGGCATCTGGCTGGTGGACGAATCCCGTGTCGAACAGGCCAAAGCCCTGTTGCAGGACTATGCCAGAGAGCGCCAGCAACAGGTAAGGAATGACTATCAAGCGGCGTGCAGCCGGGGTGAAGTGCCCAGCCTGTGGCAGCGGGTGCAGCGAGCCCCCGTGTTCTACCTGGGGGTTGCAGTGCTGGCCGCCGCCATACTCTACCTCTCCATTTGGCCCTTTCTCGACCTGGGCGGCTAAAAGCCCTGTCGCCGCGACACCGATTCGGAGCGCACCCGAAGGCCGGCCGCTACCAGCGAGGCGACTAACTGCTCGATCTCCTCCCGCCCCAGAAACGCCCCCAACACCACCCGTTGCCGGTGATCGTAAAGGGTAATCCGCGAGGCATCCCAGGGATGGGCGCCGGACTCGATGGCCAGGGCCGCCCGGCTGCGATCCAGCTGCCAGCGCTTTTGCGGAAACTTGTGGCCCTCCTCGACGCTCAGGCTGCTCTCGGCAATGCGTACGACCTGGCGATAATGCAGCTTCCAACTGACGTAGTAGAGGGCCGCGGACAGGGCCGCGACCTCGAGGCCGGCAAGGGGCAGGACCATCCAGGCGCCGATCACCGCCCAGAACACCGCGACCATCATAGTGAAACCACCGAGCACGGCGATCACCCAGCAATTCTCGCGCCAGCTCATGGAGCGGTTGGGGCACAGCACCAGGGTTTGGCTGTGCTCTTCAATATCCTGTTCGATCATCGGCCTGAATGCGTTATGGTAGCCATATTGTTACAACAGTTTCACTAACTCCCCGCAGGGGGTTTACCCATAATACAGGGATAATGACAAGTTCGCTGGCCGGAGATCAACCATGAGCGCAACAGAAGCACAGCCCCCATTGGAAGAATTGTTCAATCCCAATTCCCTCGAGTACGCCTACAACCCCGGCCCCCAGTGCCTGGCGCTGGCCGAACGTGGCCCCTTTGTGTGGTACGAGCCCTGGCAAGCCTGGATGATGACCCAGCTGCCGGACATCATGGCCTGCTGGAAAGCGGAATACCTGTCATCGGATTTTTACGACTGGGAATTCGCCCCACCGCGACCACCGGAAGACCAGTGGAGCAATTTTGAGCGCGCCCTGATAGGCCACAGCCTGGTCGCCGACCACGCCCATCACCGGCTGGTGCGCAAGGTGGTATCGCCGGCTTTCTCCCGCAATGTGGTCGACGAAATCCAGCGCCGCATCAAACCCGATGTGGAGCGCCTGTTCAAAGAACTGGGCCGGCCGGAGGTATTCGACTACAAGGAAGCGATTTCAAACCACATACCGTTTATCTCGATAACCCGCATGATCGGGGTACCAGAAAAATACTGGGATGCGATAAAGCCGGTGATCATGAACTTCACCCAGACCTGGAACCCCACCATCTCCGACGAGCAGCGGGAAAAAGCCCGCCAGGAGTGCAACCAGGCCATCGATATCCTCAAGGAGATCGTCGCCGAGCGGCGCCACTCTCCACAGCAAGACGACTTCCTCAGCGAGCTGCTGAAGATCGAACAGGAAAACGACAAGTTTGAAGAGTGGGACATCCTCACCCTGATCCTGGCGCTGATCGGCGCGGGGGCCGATACCACCCTCGTCGCCCAGCAGTGGACCGTATATTCCCTGCTCAAGAACCGGGACCAGGTGGCCACTGCACTGGCCACCCCGGAGTCCTTCGCCAATACCTTCAACGAGGTGGCCCGCTGGGGCATGAACGGCAAGATGGGTTTTGCCCGCTATGCACCGCAGGACATGGAAATCCTCGGCCAGCCGGTACGCCGCGGGCAGATGGTGTTGTTGATGCCCCACCTCTACAAGTTCAACCCGGAATACTTCCCCGAGCCGGAGAAATTCGACGTCACCCGCCGCTTCGATCCGGATATCGTTTTCGGCTACGGTCCCCGCTACTGTATCGGCGCGGCACTGGCAAAGCGCCAGCTCTACCTGAGCATGACCGAGTTATTCAAGAATTTCCCCAACGCGGAGCTGGCGGAGGAGCCGGAGCGGGATACCAGCGACCACAATTCCATCACCTTTAAAAAGCTGCTGATCAAGACCAACTGCTGATAAACGCAGCAGCGCGAGGGTTTTAAGGTGACGAAAGGCTCTCCCATCGCGCCCTGGCTGCGCGACTATAAACTCGCCTGGCTTCGGCCCGACCTGCTGGCCGGGCTGACCGTCGCCGTATTGCTGATCCCACAGGCCATGGCCTACGGCCTGCTGGCGGGCCTACCTCCTGTCACCGGTTTGTATGCCGCCCTTGCAGCCCTCATCGTCTATGCCCTGTCCGGTTCATCCCGGCAAATGTCCGTGGGCCCGGTGGCACTGGACTCCATACTGCTGGCCTCCGGCGTGGGGCTTATCAGCCAGGCGGGCAGTGCAGACTATATCACCATCGCCATGCTGCTGGCCGTGATGGTGGGCGCCATCCAATTCGCCATGGGCTATCTGCGCCTGGGTTTTATGGTCAACTTTCTCGCCAACCCGGTTATCAGCGGTTTTACCTCGGCCGCCGCGATCATTATCGGTGTCAGCCAACTCAAGCACCTGCTGGGCGTGGACATCGTCACCAGCCAGAATCCGTTTCACACACTGCGAGCGCTGGCGGCAAATATCGACCAGGCCAACTATGCCACGGCGCTGCTGGGACTGGGAGGCTTGCTGCTGATCGTGGTGTTAAAGCGCGTGCATCGGCAAATACCCGCCGCGCTGATCGTGATGATACTGGCCACGCTGCTGGTCTGGCTCGGCAAGCTGGACAACGCAGGTATCGCCATTCTCGGCGATGTGCCCAGCGGCCTGCCACGCCTGCAACTGCCGCTGGTCGACCTCGATACCCTGGCCAGGGTCGTCCCCCTGGCGATCACCATCGCCCTGGTGAGCTTTATGGAGTCCGTCGCCGTGGCGAAAAAAATCGCCGCCGCCCAGCGCTACAAGATCGACGGCAATCGCGAGTTGATGGGCCTCGGCGCCAGTAATATGGCGGCGGGCTTCGTCGGCGGCTACCCGGTTGCGGGGAGCCTCTCCCGCACCGCGGTCAACGCCGCCACCGGCGCAAAAAGCCAGATGTCCTCCTTATTCACCGCCGCCGCTCTCGTTCTGGTGCTGGTGGCGCTCACCCCGGTTTTTTACTACACCCCGAAGGTCTGCCTGGCGGCTCTCATCATTTCCGCCGTGGGCGCACTCATTGATATCGACGAGCCGCGCCGCCTGTGGCGGGTGAATAAAAAAGACCTGGCACTACTGGTATTGGCTTTTCTGGCAACCCTGGTCATGGGTGTGCAGAACGGCGTACTACTCAGTGTACTTGCCTCCATCGCGCTGATATTCAGCCGGATCACCCGTCCCGGGGTAGCGGTGTTCGGCCAGGTACCCACAACAGGGGCGCTACGCAATATGGCGCGGGCGGCGGACGCTGAGGAAATCCCAGGGGTGTTGATTTTTCGCATCGATGCGTCGCTGTACTTCGCCAACGCCAGCTACCTGCAAGACCGACTCTACGAGGCGCTGGCAGCCAGGGAGGACACCATCGAGGCCGTCCTGTTCGATGCCAGCACCGTCAACGACATCGACTCCTCGGCGATTAGCACGCTGGAGGATATATTGAAAGACCTGCGCGAGTCGGGGATCGATTTATACTTCACCAATACCCGGGGCCGGGTGATGGATATGATGCAGCGCTCGGGGTTCTACCAGGCAGTGGGTGCGGATCATTTCTTTTTCAGCAAGCGCACGGCCGTGGATCATATTGTCGAGGATTGGAACAGCCGAAATAAAAATCAGCCTGTGCCAGGCCCCCCTGTGTCAAGATAGATGTCAACAAAAAGGCGGAGCAGTTTATTGCGTCCGTTTACCAAATTTAGTAGACGCTTTTTGAATAGCCACATACTCATCAAGTAATTGCCGAATCATTTTTTGGTATTGCATATGATTAGCTTTGGCCGCCTCTTTGAAAAAAGCCACACTCTCCGAACTGAGAGAAATCGTGACTTTGGTATTTTCATTTTTTAACTTGAGTTCTTCGGGAGAAGGCAAAAAATCGGCGACAAGCTTGATCTTGCCGATTGGCCCATCAGTGTACTGGATTTGCTTGCTCATAGATTTTTCTTCCTTTTCGCCAATAGCCCGCACCAAATATACGGATGCGGCTATTTCGATAAATAAAACGAACTGTCAGAATGCCGGTATTTTCCTGATTTAATCCAAAACAAAAATACCGTTTCTCATGCTGACTGTGCTCGACATCTTCAGCGATGATACGGTTTACATCAAAGAATACGTGCTGAGCCTGATAAAATGAGACCCCGTGTTTCTCTCGATTCTCGAAGTCTTTGGTCTCTTCCCATTCAAAATCTGACATTTGGGAAGAATAACAAGGATATGGCTAAATAGCCATATTTGACCCGCTGATAAGATACCGGCCTAGGTCTAATGGCACTTACTTAAGCGATATTGACGGAGGAACCGGGGCTTCCAGAGCAGGACCGTGCGCCGGTTGGACCCGGCGCCCGAGCCTACATGGACGTATTCACGGCGAGTCCTGGGCT
>JAUXCW010000157.1 GCA_030618705.1 Gammaproteobacteria bacterium
AATGTCGAAACGGTGCAGGTCGAACTGGTATTCGATCCGCCCTGGTCCCGGGAGCGAATGTCGGAAGAGGCACAGCTCGAGACCGGAATGTTTTTTTAGTGAGCGAAGCGTATTTATGAATCCAGCCCAACCCTCTTTTGGCAAAGATATCTCCACCGGCGACGTGGTCGATAACCTCGGCTTCTTCGATAGCTGGGAGGATCGCTACCGCTATATTATCGACCTGGGCAAACAACTACCCCCCATGGACGAGGCACTGAAAACCGACGACCGCCTGGTAAGAGGCTGCCAGAGCCAGGTCTGGATCGAGGTGGATAAGGACGAGCACGGCATGGTATTTAAAGTGGATAGCGACGCCCATATCGTGCGCGGCCTACTCGCCCTGGTGTTGTGTGCCTATAACGGAAAAACTCCGCAGGAAATTCTCGACTTCGATATCGAAAACTACTTCAGCGAGCTGGATCTCCTGCAACACCTCAGCCCCATTCGCGGCAACGGCCTGCGCGCCATGGTCGGCCATATCCGGCGTTTCGCTGAACAGGAGTTGGCCCGCCAGGCGTGACATTTCAGCCGAAGCTGGATCCATGCAAGGTCATGGCTCGACTTCGGGCAGGCTCAGCCCACTACCGGACAACTCTCGCCTGTTTACAAGTAATTAATATGGGGACAATATACCTATTGGGGGATGCGGAGGTAGTGACGCTATCGCGAAGGAAAATAAATTGACCGCCCCCCGATTGCCGAAAAACAAAAAGGAGTTTACCGTGCGCCTGTACACATTTTCTGTGATGACTTCGTTGGGAAATCGCTTGCGACTGGGCGCTGAACTGCCCGATGACAGAATCCTCGATTTGAACGCGGCCTATGGCTTCATGCTGGCCGATAGGGATAGACACCCCTGCGCCGCCGCGCTGGCGGATGTATTGGCGCCAGCCGATATCCACGCACTGCTGGGCAATGGCCACTTTGGCCTGCAGGCGATAGCCGAGGCCTGTCAGTATTATTCAGAGCGAGCGGGGACTACACACCTGACCGGGCCAAACGGCGCCACCCTGGTCTACAATGCGGTAGACGTACAGATCCTGGCACCCTTGCCAAGACCGCTGTCCATCCGCGATACGGTCGGCTTTCTCGGTCATATACGTGGCGCTATGGCGCCCAATCCCATCCCGCCGGTATACGAAGATATACCGGCCATATACTACAAGGGCAATGTTAACTCTGTGATCGGAGATGGCGTGGACGTAAGATGGCCGACCTTCGGAGACTGCCTCGACTACGAATTGGAAGTCGCTGCGGTCATTGGCCGCAAGGGCATCGACATAGCTGAGTCGGAAGCGCTGGATTATATTTTTGGCTACACTATTTTCAATGATGTCTCAGCCCGTACCCAGCAATATAAAGAGATGGAAGGTATGCTCGGCCCCACCAAGGGCAAGGATTTTGATACCGGAAATATTATTGGGCCAGTGTTGGTAACCGCTGACGAGTTCGATCCGCGAGAAAGTCATGAAATGATAGCAAGGGTAAACGGTGAGGAATGGAGCCGCGGCAATCTCAATGAGATGGACAACGGTTTCGCCGCCATCATCAGTTATATAAGCAGGCATGAAACGCTGTACCCAGGTGATGTAATCGCTTCGGGCACGGTAACGACAGGCTGCGGTGCCGAGCTGCGCAAGTTCCCGCAGCCTGATGATCTTATCGAGCTTGAGGTCGAGGGCATCGGTATCTTGCGCAATCGATTTGTGAAAGCTATGTAGTTAGTGCCCGTCCGGAAGACCGGCCCCGCGGAAACGGCAGCTTCTGGAGCCGGCTGTCACCAGCCCGGGAAACCGCCATCAGCGGCAGGGAAATTACGGGTATTTGTTCACATAAGCGTAAAACCCTACCCATTTGGGTAGGGTTTTAATTTCAAACCCGCAATATAATTGTCCTTGCAGCCAGGGATTCGGCAGCATGGAGCGACACCTGCATTAGTGGCGTGACTGCCGTGAGAGAGCGGCACCATCCCCATCCCCGGGGGTATTCAGTCAGTTAAAGGCTCCCGAACGCCCATTTCTGAGAAAACCGAGCGCATATACTTTCGAGCTGCAGTCTTTTAGTATCTAAACTAATCGACGGCACTGCCCGGAGGCATATGATGAAGAACAGAATCCTCACAATAAGAACGCTTGTACCGCTGGTCACCCTCACAACACTCGTCGCCTGCGGCGGCTCCAGTAACAACGATCCGGCTGTGCCCCCGGCGGAGGTAATTGCTGTCGACGACAGCAATGCCGATTTCTGTGACTTGCTGGATACCGCCAAATGCTTATTGCCCTTCCCCAGCAATCGATTCACCACGCAAAGCAGCGCCACGGATACCGGTTTGCTGGTCGATTTCGACGCGCGGGCCATGCCGGTCAATGCAGAAAGCATTGCGGTAGATCCCACCGACTGGAACCGTAACGACGGATTCTCCCCCGGCACAGTGATGATCACCCAGGTGCCCGGTATCAATATGGCGCAAACCGGAGCGCCACGCCTGGTCGACCTGGCTGAGAGCCGGCTGGAAACCAGCCCTGTCGTCGTCATCGATGCAGACACAGGTGAACGTCAGCTGATCTGGACCGAATTGGATGCCAATGCCGAGGAAGCATCCCAGCAAAGCCTTTTGATCCGCCTGGGGAAGAACCTGCAGGACGGCCAGCGTTATATTGTCGCCCTGCGCAATCTGAAAAACGCCAATGGCGAGATTATTCCTCCCTCGGAGTTATTTCGAGCGTACCGGGACAATATCAAGACCGACAGCGATGCCGCCGAGGCACGCCGACCCGCCATGGAATCCATATTCTCTACCCTGGACAATGCGGGCATAAATCGTACAGAACTGTATCTGGCATGGGACTTTACCGTGGCCTCTACCCGCGGACTGAGCGAGCGGATCCTGCACATGCGCGATACCGCCTTCGCAGCATTGGCCGGGAACGCACCCGGCTTTACTATCGACAGTATCGAGGATATCAGCGCCACGAATGAGCACTGGGGACGCCGAATCGAAGGGACGATCACGGTTCCCAATTTCATGGATAGCGATGATGGTGCATCGGGGTCAGCGCTTTACTATGCAGACGACACAGACTTTCTTCCCGACAGGCTGAACGGTGATAACACGCTCACCCAGCCCTTTATATGCAATATCTCGAAACTATCCCTGGACAATGCGGCGCTCGCCGCTCCGCCCCGGGCTACCCGCCCCTATCTATATGGTCACGGCTTGCTTGGGGATCGTTACCAGTCAAAAAACGGCGCGCACCAGGGTACCTTGTCCAATCGCTATGACCTGATGAATTGCGCGGTAGACTTTCTGGGCATGTCCGAGAGCGACATCGGCAATGCGATCGCGCTATTACAGGAAGCGTCCAACTTTGGCACTATGCCGGATCGCATGCAGCAGGGCTTTCTCGGTTGGATGTACCTGGCTGAACTGCTACGCCATGCCGATGGGTTTCCTGCGCAGGAGGCTTTCCAGGTCGATGGTAACAGCGTTTACGATAATAGTCGGGTCTACTATTACGGCAACAGCGAGGGCGGGATCCTGGGTGGCGCATTGCTGGCAACCGCGCACAATATCGACAATGGCGTATTGGGTGTGCCGGGGATGAACTACAGCCTGTTGCTGCGCCGCAGCGTCGATTTCGATCTATACGCTACTTTTATGAAGCCTGCCTATCCCGATGTACTGGACCAGACCCTGCTTTTGTCGCTATACCAGATGCTCTGGGACAGGGGCGAAAACAACGGCTACGCGAATCACCTGGTCAGCAACCCATTGCCGGGTACACCCGCCAAGCGTGTGCTTTTACAGGTCGCCTTCGGCGATCATCAAGTGAGCCACACTAGTGCCGAGATCATGGCGCGCACAATGGGCATCCCCCTGCACCAGCCCGCCCTGGTTGAAGGCCGCCATCACGACACCAACCCCCATGTCGAACAGCAGGCGATCAGCACCTACCCGCACTTTGGCTCAGCACTGGTTTATTTTGATGGTGGCCCAGGGCCTAACGACGAGTGGGATGATACCGGCACCCATGTGCCGCCCATAACCAATACGCCACCACGCACGGGTAATGACCCTCACGAGCGGCCACGCCGTGATCCGGACGCAATGATGCAGATATCGGAATTCATGAAAGCCGACAGTAGCGTGATCAATGCCTGTGGGCCAGGCCCATGCCTGGTTGACGGTTGGGATGGCAGTTTGGAGTAAACGATAACCCGATAAATGACCCGACAAGCTTATAAACCAAAAGCAATAACGGCGATGAGCATGAACCCCAGTGGAAAGCCGAGCCGGGCAGTGCGGTTGATGCGGCTCGCCGCACCGTGCCGGGTCTCCTCCCAGGCGCCGGTCGCCGCGGCTATCAGCAAGGTGATAAAAACCAGTATCGTCGACAGCATGATGAAGTTGTCGAGCCGCGTCATATAGGACACCTTGGGTAACAGGCCACCGATCATAAACCGGTAGGCGATCAGGGTCAGCATGGCGGTGACCGAGACGTTGATCCGCGTGCTCGCCTGCTCCAGGGGTATCCAGTAGACGAGGTAGGACATGCCCACGATCAACAACAAGGGTAACAATATCTTGAGGATGTAATAGCCGCGCAGACGCTGGGCCTCAAAGCGAAAGGCCACACTGGCAAGGGGTTGCAGCCCCGAGAAGGGCCGGTAGGGCTCGATGACGATTTCGTGGGAGAGAACTTCCCAATCCGCCAGCGAAAGCTCGTCGGCAATCCCCGAGGGGCCATCCTCTGCCTCCTTGAACACAATTTCATCAGGGCCATTACCTGCCGCCCCGATGACGATACTGAACGCCTGTCTGTCGAGGGGAAACTCGTGCAGGTCCAGGGGCTGGGAAAAATCACCCCAAACCCGCTGCCGCTGTACCACCTTGCCGTCTGGATAGACCACCACAGAGGGTGCCATGGTTTTCCAGATGCGCTGCTGATTGATTGCCTGAAGTCGCGGATGCCATACGGCGGAAAGAGGTTTGACCGTCGGTTCGGCAACCATATTGGCCAGGCGGGGATCGTGCCAACTGGCCTTCATGGCCACATTGGCGGTGAATATTTGCTGCGATGAATCGATGCCGTCGAGGTCGATGACAATGATCTGTACCGCCACCTCGGTCGGCACCGCGGGTGGGCCAAAAAATTTAGTCTCCTGGGCAGTGGCCACGCTCGAAACGTACAACGCAAACCATAGCAACCGTGCAATCGAAATTTTCGACAATCGACGTGACAGGGGAAGTACGATCATGAATTTACCTACCAGTACCTTACCCGTCCACTGTCGACATGGATAAAATCTGATTGCTTATAGTAACCCACGCCACCACGCTTGAGGCCGCGGGCAATATCGCGGATAGTGGTGGTATCGATGCCGGGTAGCCGGAAATCGATGGCTTTCCCCTCGAGGTGTTGGCTCTTTTTGGCCACGCCCTTGGTTTTTTGCCGCAGCATCTCATTGGTTTTCTCGCTGCGGTAAGCCGACACGATATGAACCTCACCCTGGAAGCCGGCGCTTTGCTGCACGTCGTGGACGATATCCAGAGTCGCCGGATCAACCACGGCTTCGTCGCCGGTGCGAAAATCCCGCAGGAAGTGATTGATCCGGTTCAACGCGGCCTCGCTATAGTGCCCCTCGCTAAAGTACACGACCTCGAGTCGCTCCCCGGTATGGGTGTGATAAAATGCGATACTGCGTGCCTGCTCGACATCTGCATCGGCCGTTGAAGCGGAAGCAGTGGCGTAACTGAAAAAATAATGGGGCAGCGCAAAAAATGCTGCTATCAAGGCATACCGGTACCGTGGGGCCAAGCGTCGGGATACAATCATTGCTTTGTGTGCTCGCTGACTGTTTTATCGGGCATTGTCTTTCCTAATTCTAATTCACCGGCAAAAATCATCAATAGGCAAAAACCGCAGCATGTCCCAGCAAACAACAAAATCACCGGGGCGGATCACACTCTGGGTCTGCGTGCTATTGGCCACATGCTCCGGCTATGCCGGTGCCGCCTCCCGTGCCGATTTTGAGCAGGCGCTGGAAGAAAGAACCGGGGCCTCCGCAGCCGTCAACAGTAAATTGCTCGATGGCATTTTAGCGCTGTACGAGGAACTGGACTATCAGTTGATCTGGAGTGACCACGGTTTACTCACCCAGTTGCGCCAGGGCATCGAATCCAGCTACGACGACGGGCTCAACCCCCGGGATTACCCGCTGCCGCCCCCTGCGCAGGGCAACGTTCTGGCCGGCATCCAATACGATATCGGCAATACAAAGGCTTTTCTCACGCTCCTCAATCACCTGTACTACGGCAAGGTCAGCCCGGTTTCACTGGACAGCGACTGGAATATCGAAGACCTGCGCCAACTCGACAAGGATCGCAAGCTGATTGTCGATGCCATTCGCGCCGGCAATGTACGCGCCCTGTTCCAGACAGCGAGGCCGGAACAGGCTATCTATGGGGGCCTCAAAGCGGGCCTGGCGTCCTACCGGAAGATACAAGCGGCTGGAGGGTGGCCGGACGTGCAACTCCCTGGCCTGCTAAAGCCCGGACAGAGCGACCCCGCAGTGCCTGTGTTGCGGCAGCGGCTGGCTATCACCGGCGATACTTCCGCCTCTGCACCGATCACAGAGCCCACGGCTTACGATCCGGAACTGGTCACTGCGGTCAAGCGATTCCAGGCTCGGCATTTGCTTGATACGGACGGTGTTGTCGGCCCCGCCACCCTCACGGCATTGAACCGGGCGCCCCAGGACAAAATCGACCAGATCAGGACCAACCTCGAACGCATGCGCTGGTTTTTAAAAGGCCTTGGTGACGACTTCCTGCTGGTCGATATTGCCGGTTACGAACTCTACCTGGTGCAGGACGATACCATCACATGGTCCTCACCCATCCAGGTCGGCAAACCTTTCCGTCAAACCCCGGTACTGAAAAGCAATATCGCCTATCTGGAGTGGAACCCGACCTGGACCGTACCGCCCACGATACTCAACGAGGATGTACTTCCGGCCATCAAACAGGATCGTGGCTACCTGGAAAGAAAACATATGGTGGTACTGACCTTCCAGGGCGAGCCGGTGGACCCGCAGACCATCGACTGGCAGCAGTATCCCGGCCGCTCCTTTCCCTACCTCATTCGCCAGCTGGCCGGGCCGTGGAATGCGCTGGGCACCGTCAAATTTATCTTTCCCAACGATCACCTGGTATACCTGCACGATACTCCCAGCAAAAACCTGTTCAAGGCATCCAGCCGCGCGTTCAGTTCCGGCTGTATCCGCGTCGGCAAACCCTATGAGCTGGCAAAAATCCTGCTGAACGAGCCGGGCCCGGCCGGTGACAAACACATCCGAGGCATTCTGGACAGCGGTGAAACACACCGGCAGTTCCTCGAGCCGGCTTTTCCCGTCACCCTGCTCTACTGGACCACCAAGGTCCTGGAAGGCGGTGCGCTGGCCTTCGACCCCGATATCTATGAGCGGGACAGCAGAGTCCTGAGCGCGCTGGACAGCCAGTAAAAAAGACTATGGCGGCCTCATCGCTATACGCGTATCCTCCGTCAAAATGACGATTGGAATGAGTGTATTGATATGACCTGGTTACTGATACTGTTGCTGCTGATTGGGGCGATCACCTGGTTCTACCTGCGCGGAGAGGACCTTCGCCCCTACGACCAGCCGCGCCAACCGCCGTTTTCCGATCGGGCGCAGCCCAGCGAG
>JAUXCW010000259.1 GCA_030618705.1 Gammaproteobacteria bacterium
GTGTCGAAGTGAAACCAGGTAGCGTAGTACTCCCAGATACTCTTCACGCCCCAGGACACCATGCCGTGTTCCTGGGTCAGCTCCAGCTCCGGCGGCAGTTTGATCTCGCGCATCAACTGGTACATGGTCTTACCCGCATTCATGCCGGCCACAGTTTCATCGTGCACATACTGTACGGCATCACGGATTTTCGTCATGGCCTCTTTGAGGTTTTCTTTACCGGTAATGGCCGAGTGGTGGCTCGGCACGATCATCTCCGGCTCCAGGGCGATCACCTTGTTGAGAGAATTGATATACTCTATGGGCTTGCGCATCTTCTCGCCGCGCATGGTGAAGATATTCGGGAACTGGGGAAACAGCGGGCCGAAAAAATCTCCGCTAAAGAAAATTTTCTGCTCGGGCAGCCACAGGCTGATATTGTCCGCGCCCTCGGCCCCGGGGGTCGACAATACCTCGAAGGTCACACCGCCCAGGGTAAAACTGTAGTCATCCTCGGTTACCAGCAGGGTCGGTTCGATACCCCCATAGGCCAGCAGGGGAATTTCCGACGGCGTTTCGGGCATCCAGGGGAACAGGGTCTGGTTGCGACTCCAGAGATAGGTTTCCAGTGACTTCAGGTAGCGCTGTTCCTCGACAAATTCGCGGTGGGTGATAATCCCGGTATCGTCTTCTTTCCAGAATTGCGTGCCGCCGATATGGTCGGCGTGGGAATGGCTGAGAATAATCTCGCGCACCGGCGCGTCGGAAATCGCCTTGAGCAATTTCAATTGTTTCGCCGCCTGGATAGCGATGCCGGAATCGAACAGCACGTTGCCTTCATCGGTAACGATCATGTGCGTATTGGCGATGCCCGTGGCCTGGTAAATATTCGGCGCCAGCTCCACCACCTCGATGGGAATTTTATGAAAACCACCGGCAACATCGTCGGGCATGCTGCGCACCGCGATATTGCCGATCACCTCAGCCGATTTCAGGGTGGCAGCTCTTTTCACCTCTTCACCTTTGGTGAAGTAAAGAAGAAGAAGAACAACAACCACCGCCACAATGGCGATAACACCCAACTTACCCAGGCCGCCTTGCTTAACCCTGTTCATAGACTTTTCTCCTTGCCTTGATCTTGCCCGCTGGCAGCCTGCCAGCGCACGTAAATAGGTGATGACCAGGCCCGCTCTTCGTTGGGCCACAAGCAGTCGTCGCCGCTATCGGTGCGGTAATCGCCATAGCAGGGATTGACCGCGATGCACTGTCCCTGTTCATCATATTCGCAGCGCAAGCCACCGGCATTGACCGCGTCACTGGGCTGCTGAATCGCTCGCACGTAGTAACGCACCTCGCGCTCACCGCCACTGAACAGTTTATCTTCGAACTCCACCGTGCAGCCATTGGCATCCGCCTTGCAGTCGAATACCCGCCAGGGATCCTCGATCAGCTCGCCGACATCTTCGCCCGGGGACTGCTGCGGACGGATGCGGACCACCTCGATGCGGGTGATTGACTTGCGCTGGTCGCCGGGATTATAGCACTCGCCTCGACACAGGCTATCCACTCGCTGCG
The DNA here is from genome assembly GCA_030618705.1 of Gammaproteobacteria bacterium. GTDB lineage: Bacteria > Pseudomonadota > Gammaproteobacteria > Pseudomonadales > JAHEGP01 > JAHEGP01. The sequence continues at coordinate 1,555 of JAUXCW010000259.1, forward strand.
GCGTCAGTGTTTCAATAACCGATTGCGGACAACCCGGCTCCTGATTGAAGGCGCCTGCGGCTGTCACCCGGAAACGCGGGTTCTGACTACGCGAAACAGTGCTGCCCATGGGGATAGTTTGTTCGCCGTCGAGCAGGTCGAACCACAACAGGATGCGATCGCCGGAAGTCCCATAGACCTGGCGCTGTTTCAGGCTCTGCCAAATCTGTTCCCGCCGGCGCCCTTCACTGTGCACAGCCACCAGGCCACCGGTCATAAAGAAGGAGCCCTGGCGCTCCATATTGCGCAGGCGATTAAGATTGACATCGCCCGACTCCGCCAGGGTCACCGAGTGCGCTATCGGTTCACGTTGGTCCGAAGCCGATGCTGCCCCCAGTCGCTTATTGCGGGGTCCATTGGCCTCGGTCATGGCATGGCGGGCAAACTCCTTGTAACCAGTGCCGCCACGACCTCGGTGGTTATCACTGGAGGCGATAAAACCGAACTCGAAGCGCAGCGGCTGCTGCGGATCGTCAAAGTTGGTAATCGCCAGTGCGTATTGGGCGGTGGTGCCCGGACGATGATCCATGGGCGGGTTGAAGCAGTCCTCACACTGGCCGCAGTTGAGCCAATCCTCGGTGCGTGCGCCAGGCACCGTGAGGTGACCCGAAACACCGGCATCGATATAATTTTTCTGCGCGACGCTCTCGCGTAGTCGACATTCCTCCTCGGAGGCTCCCCCAGCGCTGCAGCGCTCGAAAATAAGTTCCCCCGCGCGACGACAACAGGGCTGGTAATTGGCGCTCACCTCAGGGCAACTCCCCACGCCATCGGCATCGTACTCCACGGCCCGCCAGTCCCGGTACTCCTCGGAGTTGCCGTGGCCGGAGTATACCTCGAACAAGGTTTGCAAGGCCGGGGCATGCTGTCGCCGGTTCAATTGTTTGTCAAAGGTGGTCGCTCCCGGGGTATTCATACCCCAGGCGTTACCGTGGGGTATGACGATGCTGTCGAAGCCCCACTGTTTCAGCTTCTCGAACAACTCCGCGGGTTTATCCGCCACCTCCAGGCAGTTATTCGGCAGATCCCGGGTATTGACGCCCTTTTCACAGATCGGGGTATCGGCAATTGCCTGGTAGTAGTCATCGATACTCAGGTAGAGATTACGATTTTTCCAATCCATCGCCGCCAGGACATACTGAGCGCCCACACCAATGGGCGACTTGTTCAACTGCTTGCGGGGCGCGGCGATGGAACGAGCCGGCACCTTGTCATTCGCCGTATCGAGAAAGATGACGTTCTTGTGGCCGTAGTGCTGGTTGCGATCCATATTATTGACCTGGCTCCATTCCCAGCCGAGGAAAGCCACCGTATCCGGGTTGTCACTGTCACCCGCCACCGCGTTGCACTGGCGAATAGCCTCCCTGGTAAGTTCCCAGCGCTCGGGGGTGATGCCCTCGGCGTGATCGTTGATACTCCAGAAATCCAGCGCCGAACAAAACCGGGCAAAATCGCAGGCGGCGGCCGGCGGTGCCAGGCCGCTACCCTGCATCAGGGGCATGGCGGTAATAAAAGCATCCGGGGAATAGGTAGTGTGGACGTGCAGGTCGCCGAACAGAATCTGGCTGCTCGCCGCGACACCATTTTCTTTTTGTGCCTGCTGCTGGCGCTGTGCCTTCTCCTGCACCAGGGCGGGGGCCAGGGTCTTGCGGGTGATCTCGACAGGCTCCGGGGCGCCACCGCAGGCCGCCAGCAAGGCGATAAATGCAATCTGTAAAGCGGGGTTTGAAAACCTGCGTACCTGCATCCGCGCGCCCTCCTGCGTCTCTGCCCTGGGTGAACTACAACAGTAAGCGGAGGGCAAATCAAGCAATGAGTGCGACTTAAGCGAGATTCCCTACCAGTTTGTAAGCTGCCATTCACTGCTGACAAGCTATAATCGGTCGCCATCCATATAACACGGAGACACGCCATGACCACCGGAGACTGGTTCCTGGTAATAGCCGCACTCGCTGCCGCGGGCACCCTGGCGTCGTCCATCAAGATCCATCACCCGCCGCCCCTGTTGATTATTCCGCTATTCGTCATCAGCCTTATCACCAGTGAGCTGACCTGGTTTATGGTCGCGGCACAAGCCCTGGTGAGCCTGGTGTTTGTCGCCTCCGGCGCCCTGGAAGACAGCAGCGGCGTGCTGGCGCTGGTGCTTATGCTGGCCAGTTGGCTGGGCATGTGGCGCCTTCACAAATTATCACAACAGGCCGATAGCGCTTTCCGCCTGGCCCTGGAGTCCGGACTCGGCGCCGATTTCAACAAGCAGATACCAGCCGGGCGCACGGCGCTGCTAAGGCGCTCTATCGATCGAGGGGAGTGGTTGCGGCCATTCAGTCACCGTCGCCCCGGGGTAGAACACCTTGCCGATATCAGTTACGGCGATGCCGGCGAACGCAACCTGCTGGATATCTACCGGCCGCGAACCACCCGCGAAGGCGGCTTCCCGGTACTGCTGCAAATCCACGGCGGCGGTTGGTATATGGGTCACAAACAGGAACAGGCGCTGCCACTGATGTACCACCTGGCCCAGCGCGGATGGCTGTGTGTATCGATCAATTATCGGCTGAGCCCTGCCCATAGCTTCCCGGCACATATCATCGACGTCAAAAAGGCCATCGCCTGGATCAGGGACAATATTGCCGACTACGGCGGTAACGCCGATTTTATCGCCATTACCGGCGGCTCTGCCGGTGGCCACCTGAGCGCTCTGGCGGCCTTGTCCGGCAATGATCCCGCCTACCAACCCGGCTTCGAGCAGGCGGATACGCGGGTCGATGCCGCCGTTCCCGTGTACGGCGTCTATGACTTCCTCGACCACAGCGGCCTCAAGCACAATGTCGCGCTGAGGGGATTTCTGCAAGACAAAATCATGGGCTGTACCGCCGAACAAGACCCGGAGCTGTGGCGACAGGCGTCCCCTGTCCTGCGCGTCAATGCCGACGCTCCGCCGTTTTATGTAATCCACGGCCAAAATGATGTGATGACAGCCCCGGAAGAGGCCGCGATATTTGTTGATAAGCTGCGCTCGGTCTCCGGCAACGCTGTCGCCTATGCCGAACTGCCCGGTGCCCAGCACGCCTTCGACGTCATGCACTCGATACGCACCGATTATATGGCCAACCATGTCACGGCGTTTCTGGAATGGGCTTATGCCAATCGGTCGGCGAGA
>JAUXCW010000153.1 GCA_030618705.1 Gammaproteobacteria bacterium
GCTGAAAATAGGCCTCGTCATCACAGACGTTGATGCCCCACACCGTGGTATCCATCTGCAACAGGGCCGTCCCCAGGGTCAATCCACCCTGGGTGCCACCGGAGCCGGTGGCGCACACGATGTGTTGCGGATCAATACCCTGGGCGCTGAAATCGGCTTTCAGCTCTTCACTGGCGGCGATATAGCCCCACAAGCCGACCTCGTCGCTGGCGCCCACCGGCATGGTATAGGCCTTGCGCCCCATCGCGGCATAGTGGGCGACCAGATCGTCGTAGATCTGTGCCAGACCGGCGCTGTACTCAGCCTTGGTAATATGTGAGATATTAGCGCCAAGCAATTGATCTATAAATAAATTACCATCGCTTGTCGGCTCCTCATCGGCCCGCAACACGAGGTGGACCTCCAGTCCCACCTGGCGAGCCGCCACTGCGGTTGCACGGCAGTGGTTGGACTGGTTGCCGCCGCAGGTGACCAGGGTGTCACAACCCTGGGCCAGCGCATCGGCGATACAAAACTCGAGCTTGCGGACTTTATTGCCACTGAGGCCGAAACCGGTGAGATCGTCGCGCTTTACCCAGATGCGCGGCCCGTCGACGCCGGTGGAAAAGCGTTCGAGTAATTGCAGCGGGGTCGGTGTGCGGGCGAGTGACACCCGCGGGGGATAGGCGATGACCATCGATCTATATGGACTTCAAGGTACCCTTGGGCAAAACGGCATGCACGGCGACCTTCTGGAATTTCAGTTCGACATTATCCGCCACCTTTAGCAGGACATAGTCGTCCTCGATGCGAACCACCTTGCCCAGGATGCCGCTGCTGGTGACCACCTCATCGCCCTTTTGCAGGGTGCTCACCATCTCGGTGTGCTCTTTCTGGCGTTTGCGCTGCGGGCGAATCGCAATAAAGTAAAACACGGCGAATAACAACACCAGGAAACCCATGGAAAACCACTGGTCCTGCGGGTTTGACCCACTCTGGGCCTGGGCGTGTGCGGCCGATATAAAAAACGACATAATGAATCCTCTTGGCTAAAATCTGCCCTGGATAGGACAGCCGAAAAAACAAGGGGCACAAGCCTACGAGAAAAAGAGGCCGCTGACAAATGGGAATTAACGGCACAGGGGCTGCCGGCCGAGGATTCGAGCTCGATGATTAAACCAGGTCGAGGTGCGCCATTGCTCTTCTACGTGCTGCGCTTTTCAACGATCGGCAACATCATCGACAAAAGCAATTTCTTCCGACTCCAGGAATTCACTTGCGATACATTTTAAATGTTTCGCTGCGAAAGCGATACCGGCGTCATATGAGACACCTGTTCACTGTCCGGATATGTCACCAGAACAGCTGCGCAATGGGGTAATGTATACCGCTCACAGCTCATAATCCATTATCAGCGGCGCATGATCGGAGAAGCGTTCATCCTTGTAGATCCGGGCTGAGCGAACCTTGCCGGCCAGTGCCGGGGTCACCAGCTGGTAGTCCAACCGCCACCCGACGTTTTTTGCCCAGGCCTGGCCCCGGTTCGACCACCAGGTGTATTGATCGGCCTCCTGGTTGACCAGCCGGAAGGTATCGACATAGCCGACCTCGTCGTAGAGGCGATCCAGCCAGGCCCGCTCGTCGGGCAGAAAGCCGGAATTCTTCCGGTTGGCCCGCCAGTTTTTCAGGTCGATCTCCTTGTGGCAGATATTCCAGTCCGCGCAGATAATATATTCCCGCCTTTTTCGACGCAGGGCTACGAGATGCTCCATCAGGGTGTCCATAAACTGGTATTTCACACCCTGTCGCTCCTCACTCGAGGAGCCGGAGGGCATATAGAGAGAGATCACGCTCAGGCCCGGGTAGTCGGCCTGTAGCCACCGGCCCTCGCTGTCACAGGGATCCCAGCCCAGGCCGAACTGCACGTTTTCGGGCTCTACGCGACTGTATATGGCGGTACCGCTATAGCCCTTTTTTTGGGCATCGAAATAGTAGCTGTGGTAGCCCTGCGGAAAATGTATGTTTTCGTCCAGCTGATGCTCCTGGGCCTTGGTTTCCTGAATGCAAATCACATCTGCGTCCTGCTCCGCAAGCCAGTCAAAGAAGCCCTTTCTCGCAGCCGATCGAATACCATTGGTGTTGGCGGTGATAATCCGCATAAATACGTTCTCCTACAGCGATTGGCCCGTGCCGTTCCACGAGAGACGGGCATGGTAATGGACCGACGGGGAAATACAATACAGGTTTGCGCCACGGCCCATCATGGGGATAATAAGCGCGCCACCGCATAACAGGCTTGATCCATGCCCGACCCAGCAGTCAATCCCAGAGCTCTCGTTTTCGACTCCGGTCTCGGCGGCCTCACGGTGGCCAGGGAAATACGCAGCTTACTACCGGCAACCGAGCTGCTGTACTTCGCGGACAATGCCTTTTTTCCCTATGGCACCAAAGACGAAGCCACCTTGCTGGCCCATGTGCGCAGGGAAATTCTGCAACTGGAAAAACGGTTCCACCCCGATATCATCGTGCTCGCCTGCAATAGTGCCAGCACTCTGGTACTCCCTCAATTGAGGACGCTTACCGACACCCCTATCGTCGGTGTGGTGCCGGCAGTCAAACCCGCCGCGGAGGCCACCGACTCTGGCGTTATCGGCTTGCTGGCGACACCGGGCACGGTATTGCGGCAGTATACCGCCGGGCTCATCGAGCAATTTGCCGGTCATTGCGAGGTAGTATCGGTCGGTAGTGCTGAACTGGTCGAAATAGCAGAGGCAAAAATTCACGGCGCGGCGGTATCCCGGTCACAGCTCCAGGCCATCCTCGCGCCCTTCCTGCAACACCCCCGCGCGCACCGGATAGATACCATCGTGTTGGCCTGCACCCACTTTCCGCTGCTCAGGGATGACCTGCAAACGGCCTGCGAGCTCGACGTAGAGTGGCTCGACTCCGGCGAGGCCATTGCCAGGCGGGTTCACTGCCTGCTGTCGAAGCGACATGATCTTGCGAACCTGCCCCCGGCGAATCGGCATCGATTCATGACCAGCGCTCCCCTGGCCAGCTCCCCGGGACTGGAACAGCAATTGAAGGAGCTGGGTTTTGTCATGCCGATCTGGTTAATGGAGCAGCTCGACTAACCGATCACCTGGCCGCCGTCTATCGGCAGGGCGACGCCGGTAATAAAGCTGGAGCTCTCAGCGGCCAGAAAGGCAACCGCATCGGCGATTTGCTCCGGCTCGCACATATCACCAGTAAGCGGCATAAGCTTGGAAATCAGGTTCATATCGACGTTATCAGGAAAGGTGAAGGCATCCGTAAGCGGCGTTTTCACCCCTCCCGGACAAACGGCGTTCACCCTTACACCCTGTGCCGCAAACTCCATCGCCAGTGCCTTGCTCATCATGACCACGGCTCCCTTGGTGGCGCAGTACGGCGCGTTATAGGCTTGCCCGACGAGGCCGGCGGTGGATGCCATGTTGACGATATTGCCCTTGCTTGCAAGCAGGTGCGGCATTGCCGCCTGGCAGAGATAAAAAACACTGTCGAGATTGATCGCCGTCATACGGCGCCAATCTTCATCGCTAATATCCGCCAGGTGTTTGGCTCCGGCAATCCCGGCTATATTGCACAGAATATCCAGTCGATTGTATTTCCCCAGCAATGTCGCCACCGCCTCCCGACAACTCTCGCCATCGGAGACATCGAACACATGTTGCACAACTTCCCGCCCCATTCCCTCGATGGTGGCGGCAGTATCGGCCAGCAAATCGGCATTGATATCCGCAATAAACAAGTCGGCACCATCTTCAGCCAGGCGGAGCGCGCAGGCCCGTCCAATCCCGGAGGCCGCACCGGTTACCATGGCAACTTTCCCGTTAAATCGACTCATTTCTCATCCTCTTATGGGTAATCGATCGCAATTATTTTTAGCCTGGCTGCAGGCGAAAACATGGTAACATCGCGGCCGGATTAATTCCCGGCCCGTGCCGGCTATCGCCCGTCTATGGGCCAATCGCAAAGACGGAAGCGCAAACCGGATATGAGCAAAACCGATATACCCGATGACTGGCAGGCCCTGCTGGAAGAATACCATCGCCGCATCGACACCGGCCGGGGGATGGGCGGAGCCGAAAAGCTGGGCAAGCGGCAACAACGCGGCAGGCTCAATGCACGACAGGTGATTGCAGGTTTCGTCGATAGCGACAGCTTTATGGAGTTGGGCAGCCTGGTGGGCGGCATGAGTTACCAGGGCGAGCCCACCGTTCCCTGCGACGCTATTGTCGGCGGCCTGGCCAGCGTCGATGGCCGCCCCATAGTGGTGGCAGTAGAGGATTTCACCGTACTGGGCGGTTCAATCGGCCACGGCGCCAATGCCAAGCGCGTGCGCTTTGCCAGGCTGGCGGCAAAGGAAAAAATCCCCTATATCCTCTTTCTCGACGGCGCCGGTTACCGCGCCAGCAATTCGCTCGAGCGCCACCCCTATGCCCCGAGTGACCTGCAGGAACTGGCTATACTCTCGGGACAGGTGCCGACTGTCGCGGTGGTACTCGGCGCATCGGCCGGCCACGGTGCCCTGACCGGCTTGATGATGGACTTCCTGGTGATGCTCGAGGACGCCGTCATGTTCGCCGCCGGGCCACCGCTGGTAGCCGCTTCACTGGGGGAGAACCTCAGTAAGGAAGAGCTTGGCGGTGCATCGATGCACGCGGCCCATAGTGGCGTTTGTCATAATATAGTCGAGGATGAACAGGCCGCTTTCGAGCTCGTTCGCCGGTATTTGTCCTATCTTCCGGACAATGCCTGGCAGCGCACCACGGCACTGGAGGACAAACACAGCAACAAGCGCGTACTGGATGAGATACTCGGGGTAGTACCGCGCAATGGCCAGGCGCCCTACGATATGCGCCAGGTGATCGCGATGCTGGTAGACCAACGGCAGCCCTGGCTGGAATTCCAGCCCCTTTATGGCACTGCCATGCTCACCGGCCTGGCCCGTATAGGTGGCTATGCCGTCGGGCTGGTGGCAAACCAGCCCTGTGTCATGGCGGGTTCGATCAATACCCAGGGGGCGCTCAAGGCGATTCATTTTATCGACATCTGCAATGCCTACAACCTGCCCGTGGTGTTCCTGGCCGACAACCCCGGGATCCTGCCCGGCTCCCAGGCCGAACGTGCGGGCGCCCTGCGCATCGCCGCGCGAATGTACGCAGCACAGGCGAAACTGCGCAGCCCCAAGATTCACGTCACCCTGCGCAAGGCCTTTGGTTTCGGCAGTTCCATTATGGGCATGAACCCTTTTGACCAGCAGACCCTCACCCTGGCCTTTCCCGGCATTACCCTCGGCGGCATTCCCGCCATCGGCGGCGGTGACGCCGCCAAGGTCGACCAGGACACCCAGGCCCTGCTGCGAGAGGCGGAGGCAAGCGGTTCCTGGAGTGCGGGAGATACCATGGCCTACGATGAAATCATCGACCCGCGGGAGATGAGGAATGCCATCATCGTCGGCTTGAAGAGCAGCAGCCGGCGCCCGGCGCCGACAGGACCTGCCCATAATTCGGGCATTCGGCCCTGATAACTTGTAAGCCCTGCCCGGAAAGGGTATTTTCCCGCATTGCACAATCCCGTGCCCGTGCGGGGATGACGAAAATGAAGCTGAATCCCCGCCTGCGCGAGGATGACGAAAATGAAAATGCGTGTTTCCGGGGGCCAGCCCACCGGATGCGCACCAACTTAACCAGGTAACCCTATGATGTTCAAGTCAGCCCTGTTTTCACTGTTAATCTTCATCACTCCCCTTGCTATCGCCACCGAGGTTGAGGACTATTCCTCGACTATCGAGGTTTTCAAGAGCTCGCCGGAGGCCGCACAGTATTTTGACAAGGCCTACGGCTTTGCCCTTTTTCCCACCGTGGGTAAGGGCGGCCTGGGCATAGGCGCCGCCCACGGCAAGGGCCAGGTCTATCAGGGAGGAAAGGTCACCGGCAAGACGGCCCTCACGCATATCTCAATCGGTTTCCAGGCCGGAGGCCAGGCTTTCAGCGAGATTATTTTCTTCGAGGACAAACGTGCCTACGAAGAATTTATCCACGGGAATTTCGAGTTTGACGCCAAGGTTTCAGCGGTTGCCATCACCGCAGGAGCCCAGGCCCAGGCGGGTACCGCCGGCACAAGTGCCGGTGCAAGTTCCGGGCCCAAAAGCGGCGTCCAGGCACCGGCAAAATACAATAAGGGCATGGCTATTTTTACCCACGCCAAGGGCGGCTTGATGTATGAGGCAGCCATAGGCGGGCAGAAGTTCAGCTTCGAGCCGATTTAAAAAGACCAACAGGGCATGGGCCTGGAGAAATTTCTGCCGGAGCCCGTCCGGCCCGGCAGAAAACTCACCTGCGACTATTGACTCAGCGAATGACTCAGCGAACTTCGAAGGGGTTGTTCTGGCGCAGGCTACCCGCCGCCATGGCGATAGACAGCAAGATAATGGCGTTGAAAAATACCGGCACCATCACAAAAGCGTAACCCAATTCATGGACATTGCCGCCACCGATAACCGCGGTGATGGCGGTGGCGCCACCTGGTGGGTGCATGCAACGCAAGCCATGCATAAGCAGCATGGCTACGGCGATGGCAGTAGACGATGCAAGGATATCGTTGCCGATCAGCTTGTAGCAAGTGACGCCGACCAGCGCCGAAACCACGTGGCCACCCACCAGGTTCCAGGGTTGCGATACTTCCACATGGGGCAGACCGAATATCAGTATGGCCGAGGCCCCGGTGGATGCCAGAATCATGGGCATTTGTTCCGCCTCCAGCAATGTACTGCTGAAAAAGGAGGCGATCAGCGTGGCCACGAAGGCCCCCCCTATCGACACCAGCAACTCTGATCGCGGCATATTTTGCATTATTATTCGCCCGGCTGAAAAGCAGCGGTCAGTATATCATTCGCTGAAATATGGATTTATCCCGTCTCGGGAAGCTCGTCGAACGAGTGGCTATGAAGGCAGCACCGGTCCGACGGAGCTCAATTGTCTTACCTGGATAGCGTCCGTACCGGTACCGGCCAGGACATCGGAGATCACCACCACGTGGTCCGCGGGCTGGAAGTCTTCCTTGCGCAGCAATACGGCAAATGCGGTAGCCAGGGTCTTTTCCGGCTCGTGACTGAAGTGAATGCGGTGAGCGTAGACGCCCCGGCATAGCGCCAGTTGGCGGCGAGTTCGACTCTCATTGCTGAAACCGAAGATAGTGGCGTTGCGCGGTCGGCAGTTGGCCACATAGTTCGCCATCCTGCCCTTGCGGGTAATCACCACGATCGCCCGCGCCTGCATGGTATCGGCGAGGTGAACCGCGCTGGCGGCGATATTCTGCTTATAGTTGTCCTGGACCAGATTCTCGGTAAATCGCAAACCGCGATAAGGCTCGGTACTGAGGGCAATCTTGTCGAGGTTTTCCACACATTTGACAGGGTACTTGCCAATGGTGGTTTCGCCCGAGAGCATCACCGCATCGACCTCTTCATACACCGCATTGGCGACGTCCGTCACCTCGGCCCGGGTCGGCATGGGATTTTCAATCATGGATTCCAGCAGGTGGGTAGCGACAATGACCCGTTTACCGGCCTCACAGCATTCGCGCACCATGCGCCGCTGGATATTGGGCAGTTCGTAGAACGGCACTTCGACCCCGAGATCACCCCGGGCCACCATGACACCGTCAGCCGCCGCAATGATATCCGATAGATTATTCACCCCTTCCTGGTCTTCGATCTTGGCGATGATCTTGATTTTTTCCACCTTGGAGCCGAGCAACTCGCGTAACTGGTGAATGTCCTCGACGCTGCGCACAAAGGAAAGGGCGATAAAATCCACCTCCTGCTCGATGCCAAATAAAATATCCTCTCGATCCTTCTC
>JAUXCW010000052.1 GCA_030618705.1 Gammaproteobacteria bacterium
CGGTGCCGTATCCTTTTGTTTACCTTTACCAAAAAACTTGCGCATGTTGCCGCTAGACCTTGTCGATGATGCCCGGTGCCAGCCCGGGACAGAGCCGCGCATTCTAACACCAGTTGCCCCAGGGGGAAAACCGGACCCTCCCGGGCCGGGGGGTACCGGTTTGCAACTTTTCCCGGCGGCCACTGTCATAAGCCTAACAAGCATTCAATGGCGCTTCCCGGGCCGGCTTGTCATTGCATGCCGTACATCCATAAGCAAGTCAAAGGAATGCGCTATGAACCCGCTCGTCACGCTGTATTATTCCCTGCAAAAACGCTTCGCCTCAATTGCCCGGCACGTGGACGGACTTCCGGCCCTCGCGCTGCGACTCTATCTGGTGCCGACACTCTGGATGGCAGGCAGTCAGAAGATCGACATGGGCACGTTAATGCCCAACCAGAGCATCGTCGACTGGTTCGGCAATCCCGACTGGGGTCTCGGCATGCCCTACCCTACCCTGATGGCCTTTTTAGCCGGCTGGACCGAATTGCTGGGCGCAATATTCCTCGCGGTGGGTATCCTGGTGCGCTGGATATCGATCCCTCTCATGTTTACCATGGCGGTCGCCGCCTACACCACCCACTGGGACAACGGCTGGCAGGCAATCGCCGACCCCGGCGCCCCCTTCGCCAATGAGCGGGTGATGGAATCCGCCGATCGCCTGTCGGCAGCCAGGGATATCCTGCGCGAAAACGGCAATTACAGTTGGCTTACCGGTAGCGGCCCGCTGGTTATCCTCAACAACGGCATAGAATTTGCGGCCACCTATTTCATCATGTTGCTGGCCCTGCTCACCCTCGGCGGCGGGCGCTATGTCAGCCTCGACTACTGGCTGGATCGCTGGCTGGGGCGACGCTAATTCGCCACTTGCACCATGGCGGCACTGACCTACAATAGCCCGCCCATGCTTCCGTCGGTGCCACAGCCAGCGCAATGCCATCAACATCTTCCAAACGCGTTATCGAGCAGAGACAACTACTGCAAATAGCCTGGCCGATCCTGGTCAGCCAATTGGCCCAGGTCGGCATATCGGTTACCGACACAGTTATGGCAGGGCACTATAGCGCCGTCGACCTCGCCGGTGTAGCGCTGGGCGCCAGCATCTGGATTCCGATCTACGTCAGTTTCGCCGGTTTACTGATCTCCAATACCACCCTGGTAGCCCATGCGGTAGGCGCCGGGGATAGCCGACACGCCCGGGGTACGGCTCAACAGGCTCTGTATCTTTCGTTGCTGCTGTGTCCGCTACCGTTTGCGCTGCTGTGGAACGCCGACTACCTGCTCGCGCTGCTTGGAAGCTCCGGGGAGGTGGGCGCGGTCGCCGACCACTATCTGGATGCGCTGGCCTTCGCGGTCCCGGCCATGATCTGGTATTTATGTCTGCGCGGCGTGGCTGAGGGCCACGGCTTTACCCGCCCCGTCATGGTGATCAGCCTGGCGGCGCTGCTGCTCAATATCCCCCTCAACCAGTTGTTTATCCACGGCGAGCTGGGCCTGCCCGAATTGGGCGGAGCCGGCTGCGCCTACGCGACGACAATTCTATTGTGGCTGCAGGCCGCGGTGTTGAGCCTGGTGGTGCACCGACACCAGCGCTTCGCACAACTACGCCTGTTTCGCCACTGGAGCCGGCCGAGTGCGGCGGGGATACGCGCGCTGCTGGCACTGGGAGTGCCTATTTCCCTCACCAGTTTTGCCGAAACCTCCTTGTTTTCCGCCACCACCCTGCTGCTGGCGCCGCTGGGCGCCACGGTCATTGCGGCCAACCAGATCGCCATCAACACCTCGGCGCTGTTATTTATGGTGCCCTTCAGCATCAGCGTGGCCACCACCGTGCGGGTGGGCCAGCACCTGGGCGCCGGACGGGAACACCAGGCCCGCTTTGCCGCGCTACAGGCGCTTAAATTATGCCTGGTCATACCGCTGCTGGCATTGGCCATCCTGGTCTTCGGCGGGCCGACCATCGCCTCCTGGTACACCCTGGATACCGCCGTCAGCAGCCTCGCCGCCAGCTTGTTGCTATTGGCGGCGCTGTACCAGTTCTCGGATGCACTCCAGGCCTGCTCTCTCGGCGCCCTGCGAGGCTACCGCGATACCCGGATACCGTTCTATCTCACCCTGTTCGCCTATTGGGGGGTCGCGGTGCCGGTGGGCTATAGCCTGACATACGGCCACCTGGGCCTTGAGCCGCGGGGCGTCAGCGGGATGTGGATGGGCCTGATCATCGGCCTGACACTGGCCGCGGTGTTGTTGTTATCGAGGTTACAGTGGATCAGCCGCCGGCATTTGGTGGCCTGATGCATATAAGTAAAGGGGACGCCGAATGGCGTGACTTAAGCGATATTGACGGAGGGATCGGGGCTCCCAGCCCAGGACACGCCGTGAATACGTCCATGTAGGCTCGGGTGCCGGGTCCAACCGGCACACGGTCCTGCTCTGGAAGCCCCGATCCCTTACTCAACAGTAATAGTGAATGTCTTGCCCCATTAGCTTTGCTCTTAAGTAAGTGCCATTAGGATACCCGGCATTTCGACTCAGAAACTGTGGCTGTACTGTACCGAGTAGTAGGTCGCGCCGGACAGGGTCGTGGCGCTCACCGATTCGCCGGGCCTGATGCTCGGCTCGGTCACATCGGACTCTTCACCCTGGATATAGGCGAAGCCGAAGTCAATAGCCGACGCCGGCGACAGATGATAGCTGAAGCCCGCGGTAAACCAGTTGCGGTCGGAATCGGGGATAGATAGCGATGAGATCTCATCCACCACACCGTTGTCCCGCATGTAACCGGCGCGGACAATCCACTTCTGGCCGATATTATAGGTGCCGCCGACACTATACAGCCAGGAGTCGTTCCAACCGTATTCCTTGAGCACCTGGTCACCGATGGGCCTGCCTGCCGCCGTGCCGTCGATACCCTCGATGCTGTCGAATACGCTCCACTTGGTCCACTGGGCGGTATAACTCAGGGCAAACCGCTGTGTCAGTTGGTGAAAGCCGGCAAACTGGAAGATATCCGGCAACGGCACCTTGATTTCATCGAATTCGACCAGGGAATTCCCCCCCGGGGTAGTCAACAAGTTGACGTCGCCCTTGGCTGTGACCGTCGGGCTATAGCGATAGCTCAGGCCGAGGCGATTCCGCTCATTGATTTCGTAGGTCGCCCCCAGGATACCGCCAAAGGCGATACCGCTGGCATCGACATGGAGCAGGTTATCGAGGCCGTCCAGGCTGCTGCCGCGACCGAGCTCACCCTTGCCGTAGATAAGATCCACACCGGCACCCAGGCTGAAGTGCTTATTGAGCCGAAAGGAAAAAGAGGCGTTGAAGTCGACGGTGGTAATCTCGGTATTGCCGACCAGGATATCGGGGGCGCCCTCCAGGCTGAAGGTATCGGTTCCGGTGCCGAAGTTGCTGAAAGCGCCGAAGCCGAAGGCCCATCTATCGCTGACCGGCTGGATATAGTAGATGTTGGGGATAACAGTGCCGGAGCCCGCGTCGCTGATACTGCCGAGGTGTTCCGCTCCGCCGGCATTATGGAGTACGGCATCGCTGATCTCGATATCGACATCGGCGTAGGTCAGGCCGGCCGACAGGGCCTTGCTGTCGAACAGGGCCAGCGCCGCAGGGTTGCGGGCCAGCACCGAGGCATTATCGGCGATCACGGCGTCACCGGCCATGGCGCGACCGATACCCGTGGCAGACTGGCTGTTGAGCGCAAAACCGGCGGCCATCGCCCCGCCGCTTACCGAAGTGATGGCCATCGCGGCCAGGATAGTGTTAGTTGCTTTCATCTGTCTTCCCCCACTTGTTTCTTCTGTTACTTTCCTTGTGAACCACCATAAGCTCTGCGACAAGGCGCGAACCAGCCAAGATTATGCCTCCTCTTTGCCAAAGTCCACGACTATTGAACCGCTGCCTTTGCGCACACCGGGCATTCGGGACGGCGCTCAAGCTTCAGCTCGCGCCACTCCATCGTTTTGCCGTCGAACATCAGCAACCTTCCGACCAGCACCTCACCGTAGCCACTCAATAATTTAATCGCCTCCAGCGCCTGGGCGGCACCGATAATACCGGTCAACGGCGCGATGACGCCGCTCTCGGAACAACTGAGATCCTGCTCCTGGTCATCGCTGTAGAGGCAGCGATAACAGGGTGAATCCTCGCGACGGGAATCGAATACCGTGAGTTGCGCTTCGCCGCGTATAGCAGCGGCGGACACCAGCGGCACCCGGCCGGCAAAGCAGGCCGCATTGAGGGCAAAGCGGGTGGTAAAATTGTCACTGGCGTCCACCACCAGGTCGACGCTGGCCACCAGGGCCTGCAACTCGCCACCGGCGAGTCTTGTACGCACCGCCCGCACCTCGACCCCCGGATTGAGTTGTCGCAGGGTCTGTTTCACCGAATCCACCTTGGCCACTCCGATATCGCCGGTACCGTGGGCGACCTGACGCTGGAGATTGCTCAGATCGACCACGTCGTCATCGACCAGCACCAGGCGACCGACTCCACTGCTGGCGAGGTACATCGCGGCCGGGCAGCCGAGCCCACCCAGACCCACGACCAATACCGAGGCCGCGAGCAAGGCATGCTGGCCGTCCAGGTCGAATCCATCGAGCATGATCTGGCGGCTGTAGCGCAGCAGTTGTTGATCGGTTAGTTCCATCTCAAGCCACCATTGCCACGCGCCCCACGCTCACCCGGTCGCGACCGCCCAGGTCCTGGATGCAACACACCTCATGGTACCCGGCATCGGCGAGCAAGCGGGTACAGGCCTCGCCCTGGTTCCAGCCGTGCTCGATAAGAAGATAGCCGCCGCGCTCCATATAGCCGGCCGCTGTGGCGACGATATGCTCGATTGCCGCCATGCCGTGCCCGGCAGCCACCAGGGCGCGGCGCGGCTCGTGGCGAACATCGCCCTGCTCCAGGTGCGGATCGAGCGGGTCGATATAGGGCGGGTTGCTGACGATCATATGATACGACCCTGTCACGTCGCTGAACCAGTCGCTGAGCCGGACATTTACATTGTTCAGACCGTATCTTTGCGCGTTGCACCGCGCCATCTCGACACAAGCCGGCACCACATCCACCGCATCCAGCTGCCACTCCGGGCGCTCGCTGGCAAGGGCAAGGGCGATAGCGCCGCTACCGGTTCCCAGGTCGAGGACGCGCACGGGCGCCTCGGGATAGCGAGCCAATGCCTCCTGCACCAGGGTCTCGGTTTCCGGCCGTGGGATCAGGGTGTCGGCATTGAGCCGCAAATCGAGGGTCCAGAACGCCTTGCTACCGGTCAGGTAGGCCAGCGGCTCACCACCACATCGGCGCGCAAGCAAGTGTTCGAAACAAGCGAGTTGATCGGCGCCAAGACGGTATTCCGGCCAGGCTCGAAGAAAAACCCGGTCTTTATTCAGCACATGAGCAAGCAGCAATTCCAGGTCCAGTCGCGGACTGTCGCTGTCGATTTCCCCGCTGCGGGACAACAGGGATTTGACGCTGGCCGAATCCATTCACTCGCCCAGCGAGGCCAGCTGATCCGCCTGGTGTTCATTGATCAGCGCCTGCAACACTTCGTCCAGCGCACCCTGCATGATCTCGTCAAGTTTGTACAGGGTCAGGTTGATGCGGTGATCGGTAACTCGCCCCTGGGGAAAATTATAAGTGCGAATGCGCTCCGAGCGATCGCCACTGCCCACAAGGCTGCGACGTTCATCCGCCTGCTCCTTATTCTGTGCCTCCTGTGCGCTGTCGAGCAACCTGGCCTGCAACAACGACATCGCCCTGGCCTTGTTCTTGTGTTGCGAGCGCTCGTCCTGGCACTCCACCACCACCCCGCTGGGCAGGTGGGTAATGCGAATGGCGGAATCGGTCTTGTTGACGTGTTGTCCCCCGGCCCCCGAGGCGCGGAAGGTATCGATGCGCAGGTCGCCCTTGTCGATATCGATTTCGTCGATCTGCTCCACCTCCGCCATAATAGCCACGGTACAGGCAGAAGTGTGGATTCGACCCTGTGACTCGGTTTCGGGAACCCGTTGAACCCGGTGGGCGCCGGACTCAAATTTCAGGCGCGAGTAGACGTCGTTGCCGATAATCCGGACGATCATCTCCTTGTAGCCGCCATGATCACCCTCGCGCTCGCCGATGGTTTCCATGCGCCACCCGCGACCCTCCGCATAGCGGCTGTACATTCGGAATAAATCGCCGGCGAAGATCGCCGCCTCGTCGCCGCCGGTTCCCGCGCGTATCTCCAGGAATACGTTGGCGCTGTCCCGGGAATCTTTCGGCAACAACAGTTTTTGCAATTCGAGCTCGTAGTCGTCCCGGGATTTCTCGGCGCCGGCCATTTCCTCCTCGGCCATCGCGCGCATTTCGGGGTCGCCGTCCTTCAACAGGGAGCGCGCCTCGTCAATGTCCTCCAGGGTGCCCTGATAGGCGGTGAAAGCCCGCACCACCGGCTCCACCTCGGCATACTCCCGGGACAAATCGCGAAAGCGATTCTGGTCGGAGATGATCTCCGGGTCACTCAGCAGCGCCCCCAGCTCCTCGTGCCGGTCCACCAGTGTTTCCAACTTTGACCCGATCGATGCTTTCATACGTCCTCGTTATCGTCCTCGTTATCGTTATCGTCGCGGTGTTCCTCGAGACTGAACAGCTCGCGCACCCAGCTCACAACTTCCAATCGCCCCTCGCTACCGGCTTTCTTCAAGTAGACGCTGGGTTGGTGAATCAACTTGTTGGTCAGACCCCGGGAAAACAACTGCAACACCTGCCCCGGGTCATCGCCCCGCTGCAACTGCTTCAGCGCCTTCTCCAACTCCTGCTCTCGCAGGGCCTCGGCCTGGCGCCGATAGCTCTTGAGTGTCGCCACCGTGTCCAGGCTGCGCCGGTGGCTGAAGTAATCCTGCACGCCACCGTCGATGATACCATCGGCCTTGCGCGCCTCGCTCTGCCGGCTGATCTTGTTCTGCTCGACCACGCCACGCAAGTCATCGATGGTATACAGGTAGACGTCGGGCAGTTCGCCGACCTCGGCCTCGACATCCCGCGGCACGGCGATATCCACCATAAATATCGGCCGGTGCTTGCGCCTTTTCAGCGCGGATTCTACCGCGCCCTTGCCCAGGATCGGCAATTGACTGCCGGTGGAGGTGATGACGATATCCGCCGTCACCAGCTCCTCCGGCACTTCGGCCAGCAACACCGGGCGGGCATCAAATTTCTGCGCCACCTCCCGGGCCCGGCCCAGGGTGCGATTGGCGACGACGATATCCCGCACCCCGCTTCGGGCGAGGTGGGTCGCCACCAGTTCTATGGTTTCTCCGGCACCGATGAGCAAGGCATTGGCCCGTGACAGGTCGGTAAAGATATGGCGCGACATATCAACCGCGGCATAGGCCACCGATACCGGATTCTCACCTATCGCGGTATCGGTGCGTACCCGTTTAGCGACGGAAAAGCTGTGCTGGAACAAACGCGCCAGCACCGGACCCACCGTGGCCGCCTCCTCGGCGAGACTGAAGGAGGACTTCATTTGCCCCAGAATCTGGGGTTCTCCCAGCACCATGGAATCCAAGCCGCTGGCCACTTCGATCAGGTGTCGAACCGCCTCCCGGTCACGGTGCACATAGCAGTAACCCGCCAGCTCGGATATCTCCAGGTGATGGTAGCGACTCAACCAGGCCAGCGGGGCATCCGCCAGTGCCTCACCCTCAAGCAGGCAGAAAACCTCGGTGCGATTGCAGGTGCTGAGTATGACCAACTCTGCGATACCCTGCTCGCTGTGGGCCTCGACGAGGGCGTCGTGCAGTTGCTCGCCGGCAATGGCGACCTTCTCCCGCACCACCAGGGGTGCGGAATTGTGATTCATGCCGATAACCATGAGCGTCATCGACAGAGAGACTCCGGCGCGACGCCAATGGCAACCGGTGCCGCAAAGCGCGCCTGCAGTGAGATGAAGTTTTCCATACCTATGATGAGTTCAGGCCTTCCAATCAGGGATCGGCGAGCGGGTCGCCGTTGCAAAGTCCGCTATTCTAGCAAATACCGGAGCTCAACAGACAAATCCGCCGCAAGATTGCTCCCACCGCGGCGAAAGCACATTGCGCTGGGCCATATTTCAAGTGTCGCTATACTCTAATCAGGGTTATATTGTGCCCGGGCCACCGGGCCCGACCAGAGGCATTCGCCGAATTAAGGGGGTTTTGTGTTTTACCGATTGGGTTTTGCAGCCGTTTGGCTGATTTTGGCCGGCTGTAGCAGCCCGCCACGAGAGCAGGACACCCCCCGGCAGCCCACGCCGGAGCCCATAGTCGAAATCGAAGCGCCCACCAGCGAGCAAGTGCAGCCGCCGGACCGGCGGATTTCCAGCGATACGCTCTACGACCTGCTGGTCGCCGAGGTCGCCGGCCATCGCAGCAACTACGAGCTGGCGCTGGAAAACTATGTCCACCAGGCGAGGGAGACCCGGGACGTGCAGGTCACCGCACGGGCCACCCATCTGGCCCAGTACCTGGGCGCCACCAGCGAAGTCGCGGAAATGTCGCAACTGTGGCTGGAACTGGAACCCCGAAACAGCGAGCCGCATTTCATCTATGCGCTGACACTGGCCCGGCAGGGTCATCCCGCCGAGGGCTTCCGCCACATGGAACTGTCCCGGGACTACGGTGGACAGGTCGCCTTTTCCGCCATCGCCGCGGAATCACTGCGCCACTCCGGAGAACAACAACAGGCCCTGCTGCGGGAGATAGAGCGGGCCCTGCAGGCCGAGCCCGCCGATGCCGAGCTGCTGATGAGCAAAAGCATCGTACAGCAGAGTACCGACCAGGAGGCCGCCTTGTTGACGGCGCGACAGGCCCGTGCGGCGGCGCCGGACCAGGCTCCGCCGATTATTCTCGAGGCAACCCTGCTGCAACAGATGGACCACGGCGATGATGCCATGGAAGTGCTACGCCTGGGGCTCGAGCAACACCCGCAAAACAGCCGGATGCGGCTCCTGTACGCCCGCCTGTTGACGCGGTCAGACCTGCCGGGAGCGCGCGAGCAATTTGAAATCCTGTCACAACAGGCGCCGGAGGACGCGGACCTCATCTTCTCCCTGGGCTTGATCAACCGGGAAATGGAAAACAACGATGAGGCGAAAAAGTACTTCGATCAGTTGCTGAATATGGGGGCGCGGGAATCAGAGGCGCACTATTACCTGGGACTGCTGGCGGTACAGGCGGGGGACAAGACCCAGGGCGTGACGCATTTCAAGATGGTGCGGCCCGGGCAGGACTTTATGCCCGCCATGAACCAGTTGGCGCGCATACTTCTGGTACAGGGGCGGGATGACGAATTGCGCCAGTTCTTTGCCGACCAGCGCCGCCACTATCCCCAGGTCGCTCCCCAGATCTTCGTTCTGGAGTCCGAGATACTGGTGCAGATGCAACAGTACCAGACCGCCGACCTACTGCTGAGCGAGGCCCTGGCCCGCTACCCGGAGGACACCAACCTGCTTTACACTCGGTCACTGGTGGCGGAAAAGCGCCAGGACCTGGCCCGGGCCGAGGCCGACTTGCGCAAGATACTCGCCATCGACCCGGACAATGCCGGCGCCCTAAACGCCCTGGGCTATATACTGACCAACCATTCCGAGCGCTATGACGAGGCCACCGAGCTGATAGAAAAGGCGCTGCAACTGAGCCCGGAGGATCCCACCATCCTCGACTCCATGGGCTGGGTCAAATACCGGGTCGGCGACTACCAGCAAGCACTGGACTACCTGCAAAAAGCCTACCAGGGTTATGCCGACGCTGAAATTGCCGCCCACCTCGGTGAAGTCCTGTGGCA
Organism: Gammaproteobacteria bacterium; assembly: GCA_030618705.1. Classification (GTDB taxonomy): domain Bacteria; phylum Pseudomonadota; class Gammaproteobacteria; order Pseudomonadales; family JAHEGP01; genus JAHEGP01. Next base: position 9,859 of record JAUXCW010000052.1, read on the forward strand.
ACTCGACCGCCGCGACGAGGCTCTTGCCGTCTGGCGCGAGGGTCTCGAGAAAGACGCCGACAACCAGGTGCTGCGCCACACTATCGAGCGCTTCGAGGTCGACAAGCTGTTGACGAGCAGTCACTGACCTTGGCGCATCCCCGGCTTCTGAATCGCGGGATCCTGTACGGCCTCGCCAGTTTGCTGCTCGGCGCCTGCGCGGCGCGCGGCCCGATTCCCCAGGGCGATTTCGACGATATGCAGCAGAAATTACAAGCACTCCACAGCTGGCGGGTGGAAGGCAAGATCGGGCTGCGCCGGAACGGCCGCGGCAACAGCGCGCTGGTCAACTGGCAACAGAGCCGGGACCGCTATGTGCTGCGCCTGTCCGGCCCGCTGGGTATCGGAACGGTACTGATCGAGGGCGATGATGACACCGTGGCGGTACGCACCAAAAACGGTCGTTACGAGGCCAGCAGCCCGGAGCAATTGCTGTTGGAGTTGACCGGCTGGCAAATACCCATCAGCGAACTTCGCTACTGGGCGCGCGGGCTGCCCGCCCCGGACCTGCCGGTGGAGCGGCAGCACCATGAGCAGGGCCGGCTGGCGAGCCTTGTGCAGGGTGGTTGGAAGATCGAATTCCCGGACTACAGCCTGGTCGAGGGACTGTGGTTGCCGGCCAAAATGTCCATGTCTCGCCCCGAGACCCGCCTCACCCTGATCTACAAACGCTGGCGCCTGGATACCGCGCCGTGAACGCGCCCGAGCTGAGCTTGCCGGCGCCGGCAAAACTCAACCTGTTCCTGCATATTACCGGTCGACGCGAGGACGGCTACCACCTGCTGCAGACCGTGTTTCAATTACTGGACTACGGGGACACCATCGAGCTGCGACGGCGCGCGGATGGCGAGGTGCGCCTGCACAGTGACATGCCCGGGGTCTCACCCCGCGACAACCTGGCTTACCGGGCGGCGGTCGACCTGCAGCAGGCCAGCGGCAGCCGACAGGGAGTGGATATCCACCTCGAAAAACGCCTTCCCAGCGGCGGCGGCCTCGGCGGTGGCAGTTCCGATGCCGCCACCGTCCTGGTCGGGCTCAACCGCCTGTGGCAAACAGGCCTGTCAGGCGATCAGTTGGCGGCGCTGGGGCTGGCGCTGGGGGCCGATGTGCCGGTGTTCGTCAAGGGCCGGTGCGCCTGGGCCGAGGGCATCGGCGAGTCGCTGCAGGATGTCAATCTACCGGAGCGCTGGTATCTGGTGATCGACCCCCGTGCCCACGTCGCCACCGCTGCAGTATTTGCCGACAAAAATTTGACACGTAACACGCAACCCATTACATTAGCGGCCTTTTTGAAACAGGGCGGTCACAACGACTGCGAGCCCGTGGCGCGACGCCTTTTCCCGGCGGTCAATGAAGCGCTGAACTGGTTATCCGGGCAGGGAACAGCTCGTCTAACGGGAACGGGGGGCTGCGTTTTCGCCGCTTTTTCGTCGAGGGCCGATGCGGAAACCGCCGCGGCAATAGTACCGGCCAAATGGCTTTGGTTTATCGCACGGGGGGTGAACGAGTCACCTTTGCATCGAGCACTCGGGTGAGTGTATCGTGTAGGGGTAGCCGTCGGCACACCACGAGCCATACATGAACAACAGGGTTATAAAGCTTTATTGGGGCGTAGCCAAGCGGTAAGGCACCGGGTTTTGATCTCGGCATGCGCAGGTTCGAATCCTGCCGCCCCAGCCAGCTTTGTGCAACACAAACGTGCAGAGCCACCACTATCAAAAGCAATCAACACACCAGGCAACAAATCCGCAATACTGAGACCAGCAGGAACCAGCACGTGTCCAAACTCAAGCTTTTTACCGGAAACGCCAATCCTGAATTGGCGCAGCGTGTCGCAGACAAGCTCGGTGAGCCACTGGGCGCAGCGAAAGTCGGCACTTTTTCCGACGGCGAAATCTCCGTTGAAATCGAGGCCAATGTGCGCGGCCACGATGTCTTTATCATTCAACCGACCAGCGCCTCGCCCAACAAGAACCTGATGGAATTATTGCTGATGGCGGATGCGCTACGCCGCGCCTCCGCCGGCCGCATCACCGCGGTAGTCCCCTATTTTGGCTATGCGCGGCAGGATCGCCGTGTACGCTCCGCCAGGGTTCCCATCAGCGCCAAGGTGGTCGCCGACATGATCGCCAAGGTCGGTGTCGATCGCGTACTGACGGTCGATTTGCACGCCGAGCAAATTCAGGGCTTCTTCGATATTCCGGTAGACAACGCCTATGGTTCGCCGGTACTGATCGAGGACATCAAGCAGCAAAAATACGGCAATATGATGGTGGTATCGCCGGATATCGGCGGCGTGGTCCGGGCCCGGGCCCTGGCCAAACAGCTTAACGACGCCGATCTCGCCATCATCGACAAACGCCGACCCAAGGCCAACGAAGCCAAGGTGATGAATATCATCGGCGAGGTCAAGGGCCGTAGTTGCCTGGTGATGGACGATATGGTCGATACCGCCGGCACCCTCTGCCAGGCGGCCAGCGCCTTGAAAGCACAGGGCGCCCTCAAGGTCGTCGCCTACTGTACCCACCCGGTACTGTCGGGCCGCGCCGTTGAAAACATTGAAAATTCCGAATTGGACGAACTGGTCGTCACCGACACCATCCCGCTGCGCGGGGAAGCGATCGACTGTCAACGCATTCGCCAACTCACCATGGCGCCACTGCTGGCGGAGGCCATTCGCCGCGTGTGCAATGAGGAATCGATCAGCGCCATGTTCGACACCCTCGACTAGAAAGCATTACCCACCCAGCAAAGCCGGCCCGGTCGCAGGGCCGGCTTTGCCTTATACAGGAGATATGACGATGTCAGACAATATCGTTATCAACGCGAAAGTGCGAAACGACCTGGGGAAAGGTGCGAGCCGCCGCCTGCGTCGTAACGCCGACATGATGCCAGCCATACTTTATGGCGCCGGCAGTGAGCCCCAGTCCCTGATGGTCGCCCACCGGGAGATGATCAAGGCCGTGGAAAACGAGGCGCTGTTTTCCTCGATACTGGATATCAATGTCGACGGCAAGACGGTGCAGGCTATTTTGAAAGACCTGCAACGCCATCCTGCCAGGGCGATTATCATGCACGCGGACTTCCTGCGGGTCGACCAGAGCGTGAAAATCCACGTCAATGTGCCCTTACACTTTATCAACGAAGAGCTCAGCCCCGGCGTGAAGATGGAAGGCGGTCGCGTCCAGCACAATATGGTGGAAGTGGAAGTCAGCTGCCTCCCCGGCAAGCTGCCTGAATATATCGAAGTGGATATGCTCGAGTCCAATCTCGGCGATATCATCCACATCTCGGACCTTAACATGCCCGAGGGCGTGGAGAGCGTTGCCCTCTCCCACGGCGAAGACCACGACCTGCCGGTAGCCTCGATAGCCGCGCCGAAGGGCGGGGATCTGGATCTGGAGGAAGCCGAAGCAGCGCCGGAGGACAGCGACGAGGCTGAAGACCAGGGCGAAGGTGCCGGCGAGGAGTAATCGCCGGCCTGCGTTCACCGCGGCGCCATAACATGCCCATTCGCTTGATTGTCGGCCTGGGGAACCCCGGGCCAAAATACGAAAACACCCGGCACAATGCCGGGGCGTTATTTGTCGAGTCCCTGGCACGCCGGTACAAAACCGGGCTGCAAGGGGAAAAGCGCTTTTCCGGCCTCACCGCCCGCACCACCATCGACGGCGAGGATGTGCGACTGCTTATCCCGACGACCTATATGAACCTGTCGGGCCAGGCGGTTTCCTCCATGGCCAATTTTTACAAGATCGCACCGGCGGAAGTACTCGTCGCCCACGATGAACTGGACATGGAAGCCGGCGTCGCGCGTCTCAAACAGGGCGGCGGCCATGGCGGCCACAACGGCCTGCGGGACACCATTTCGGCCCTGGGCAACAACGCCGGTTTCATCCGCCTCAGGCTCGGTATCGGCCACCCCGGCTCCAGTGACCAGGTCACGGGCTACGTGCTGTCACGGGCACCGGCAGAGCAACAGTCGGCGTTGGAAGCCGCCATCGAGGCGTCACTGGACAGTCTGCCGCTTATCGTTTCCGGCGACCTGGCCGGCGCCATGAACCAACTACATCGCACCAGGGTCTGACCATGGGATTTAAATGTGGCATCGTCGGCTTGCCTAATGTCGGCAAATCTACTCTGTTCAACGCACTGACCAGGGCGGGGATCGAGGCGCAAAATTTTCCCTTTTGCACCATCGAGCCCAATACTGGCGTGGTACCGGTACCCGATCCGCGCCAGAACGCGATCGCCGCCATCGTCAAGCCACAGTGTCTCGTCCCCACAAGCATGGAATTCGTCGATATCGCCGGACTGGTGGAAGGCGCATCCAAGGGCGAGGGCCTGGGCAACCAGTTCCTCGCCAATATCCGCGAGACCGACGCTATCGCCCACGTGGTTCGCTGTTTCGACGACGACAACGTCATCCATGTCGCCAACCAGATCGATCCCCGCTCGGATATCGAGGTCATCAATACCGAACTGGCGCTCGCCGACCTGGA
>JAUXCW010000275.1 GCA_030618705.1 Gammaproteobacteria bacterium
AACAGGACTACGATTTTATCAGCGCCACCGAGGTAGTCGAGCACCTGGGCCACCCCGCGCGGGAGCTGGAGATGTTGTGGCGCATACTTCGGCCGGGCGGAACCCTGGGATTGATGACAAAATTGCTCATCGACAGGGATCGCTTCGCCGACTGGCACTATATTCGCGACCCCACTCACATCGCGTTCTACAGTCGAGAGACCTTTCGCTGGCTGGCATCGGAAGAAAATGCCCGGCTGAGTTTTATCGGCAACGATGTGATCCTGCTGAAAAAGCCATAACAGCGATCTAATCCCCCTGCTCCGCCTCCATTTCGTGAAGATGCTGCTCTGCCAGACTGGCCGGGTCCTGGTGCAGGATTACCTGGGCCCCGGGAATGGCAACGCAGATAGCGGACTCGACCTGGTCGGCGATTGCGTGTGCCTGGTATAGCGGCAACATATCGTCCAGCTCCAGGTGCAGCTGGATAAATATGACCTGCCCGGATTGCCGGGTACGCAGATCATGGACCCCTTGCACGGCGGGATTTTCCCGTGCGATATCCATGATCTGCCGCTGCACATCGGCTGATAACTCCCGGTCCAGCAATTGCTGCACAGCGGTGTGGCCGACGCGCAGCGCGCTATAGCCGATATATATGGCGACGAGAATGGCGAATACCGGATCGGCCCAGCTCCAACCCCTGGATGTCAGCCACAGGGCGGCGATGATGGCGAAGTTGCTGAGCAAATCCGAAGCGTAGTGCAAGGCGTCGGCGCGAATGGCCGTCGAGCCGGTTTGTTTAATGACCCGACGCTGGAACCACAACAACGCCAGGGTAACAACGATAGCAAATACCATGACCGCGATGCCGAGCCCGACCGCATGCAAGGGCTGGGGATGACGCAGGCGATCGATGGCATTCAACACCAGGAAACCGGCGGAACCACAAATGAAAGCGGCTTGTACCAGGCCCGCCAGCGGCTCGGCCTTGCCGTGGCCGAAGCGGTGCTCGGTATCGGCCGGCTGCAGGGAGTAGCGTATGGCCAGCAGGTTGATCAGGGAGGCGGCACTGTCCATCAGCGAGTCGATCAGCGAGGCCAGCAGGCTCAAGGACCCGGTCATCATCCAGGCCAGCAACTTGACCAGGATTAAAACCCCCGCCGTCGATACCGAGGCATAGGATGCCTGCTTTAACAGCCGCCCGCGATGGGCCAGCGCCGGCTCGCCATTCATTTCTCTCACTCACTCGTCATTGCCGCAGGCGCTATTGTCCCACGGATCGCCCGGCGCTGACACTCAAACTCACTCAAACTCGCGGTGAATCACTCACCAGCATCGGTTGCGCCCCGGAGTTTGACAAATGCCACGACAGGGATCAGTATTCATTCATGGCATAAAAATAATCGGCGGCTGACATTAAACTTTAATGTTACGAAATAGCAGCAGTAAGCCATCACAGCTTTACTCCCCCTCTGGCCAATCCAGGTCATACGCGACGTACGCATCTCATTTTATTCTCCCGAGGATTTCTCTATGAAGCCATTGGCTGATATTGTCTCGTCCGGCTCCCGTACTCGCCCAGCATCAACCGTTTCACCACTTATTCTCGACCCCTTCCAGAAAAAGATATTTGTCCTCGATACCAATGTCCTGCTGCACGACCCCATGGCCCTGAACGCGTTCAAGGAACACCGGGTGGTGGTGCCGATGACCGTGCTGGAAGAGCTCGATCACATCAAGGACAGGCACGAAAAAGACGTGAGCCGCGAGGCCCGCATCGCTATCCAGGCCATCGACAAGGTGATGGCGAATGCCAGCCCCCAGGCGATCCAGGAAGGTGTGCCGATACCCCACACGGCCAATGAAAGCAATCTGGTGGCCGGCAAATTGAGTATCTTCCAGGACCAGAAACTGGCGGAGCTGAACGAAATTCCCTATCTCTGCACCACCACCGACCACGCCAACGACAACCGTATCATCAACGTCGCACTGGAGTTGCAGCACAACCATCCCGACCACACCGTGTGCCTGGTGACCAAAGATATCAATATGCGCCTCAAGGCCAAGGGCTCGGGCCTGCGCCATGTCGAGGACTACCGCAAGGACAAGGTGCTGGACGACATCGACCTGCTGGCCCAGGGCTATGAGAGAATCAACGGCAGCTTCTGGGACCGGGTCGTCGACGTGGAGAGCAAGACGGACGGCGCCGCCACCTTCCACGTCATCGACCGCGCCGCCCTGCCCAATGCCTATATCAATATGTTCATCGTCGATGACCACGGTTTCGTCGGCTATGTACGCCATATCACCCGCGATCACATTCAACTGGCCGACCTCAGCCAGGACGGGCTGATGCGGCAGAACATCTGGGGCCTGCAACCGAGAAACCTGGAGCAGGCCATGGCCATCCACCTGCTGCGGCAGGAGGCCATCGACATCACCGTGATGACCGGGCCCGCCGGTTCCGGTAAAACCCTGCTGGCGCTGGCCTTCGGCCTGCAGGCGATTCTCGAGGAAAATCGCTATAACAAGTTAATTGTGGCGCGATCGACGCCACCCATCGCCGAGGATATCGGCTTTCTGCCCGGCACCGAGGAAGAAAAAATGGCGCCCTGGCTGGCGGCCTTCGACGACAATCTCGAAATACTCCACGGCTGGGATGAGTCGCCCTTCGGCAGTATCGAGTACGTCAAGGAAAAGGCCAATATCCAATTCAAGTCGCTCAATTTTATGCGCGGGCGCTCCTTCAACAACGCCTTTATTATTCTCGACGAGGCCCAGGGGCTGACCCAGTTCCAGCTCAAGTCAATTATCACCCGGGTCGGCGCCAACTCCAAGATCGTGGTGCTCGGCAACCTGGCGCAAATCGACAACAAGTACATCACACCGCTGACCTCGGGACTGACCTACCTGGTCGAGGGCTTCAAGCATTTTGAACACGCCGGCATCATGCACGTCAACGGTATCGAGCGCAGCCGGCTGGCCGCCTTTGCCGAGGAAAACCTTTAGGAAATAGCGCTTCCTGAAAATGCGCATTCACGGGGAATCGAATCCATTCGGCAACGCAAACCGGTTTTTGGTCGAATTTATTCGACCAACGATATACCACCTGGCTGGAATCCCGTTAGAAGAGAATAGATTAATGGCACCAAGTTAAGTGCCTCAAGCGACTGCAGGTCTCTCAGTTAATGTCATCCCGGAGTTGTTTTGTCCGGGATCCACGCCCTTAAAATCTGGATTCCAGCCAAAATAATGCTGGAATGACAGTGGTTTTTGCTTATTTAAGTGCCATTCGAGAATAGATATATTTACACCGGCGTCCGACCGTTTTAGGATAGGGTTTTTTCACAATGGATTCGGGCATGGCACGGGGCGACCATATTTACGTCGAACGCTTGAACGGCGTCTACGCCCACCACGGCATCGATAACGGTGACGGCCGGGTCATACATTACACCGGTAAAAACTGGCGGGATCCGCGCAAGGTGCAGCGCACCACAATCGATGAATTCACCCAGGGCGGAGAGATCCTGGTGAAGGATTACGAGGTTTTTTTCCAGGCCCTGCGTTCCCCAGGCTCCCTGCAGCAAAAAACCAGTTACCAGATCAGCCGCTTTCTTAATCGGCTAAAGGGTATCGACATCAGCGCGCTCGACCTGTCCCCGGAAGCGGTCATCGACCGTGCCGAGGCCCGCATCGGCGAAAAGGCTTTCAGCATCATTTTTCACAACTGCGAGCACTTTTCCAGTTGGTGTAAAACCGGCATCAGCAACAGTGACCAGGTGAATGCCGTGTGGAAATCCACCATGAGCATGCCGGAGTTTACCCGCTACCGGGCCGATAAACTGTTGATCAATGTGTTCGAGCCGAAGTGGCCTGGCCGGCGCTAGAAGCCTTCAAGCCGAGTACCGCTAACGGCTGGCCAACACCTCTTCCAGGCGGTCGATTTCTGAAATATCCGCCGTTGCCGGCACCAGGAAAACCTCCTCACAGCCGGCGGCCTCCATGTTATCCAGCGCCTGCCTGAGCGCATCGGGGTTATTGCGGGTCACCATATCCGCCATCATGGTGGCAATGTCGTCGCCCATAATCGCCAGGTAATCGTAGACGTACTGCCGCAGCCTTGCGGGTGCGTCGTCCGCCAGGGAAAACCAGAAACCGCCGAGTCGATAGGGTTTGCTGTCGCGCCCCGCCTCGTTCCAGGCCGCGTCCGCCATGCTGAAAAATTGCTCGATCTCATGCTGTTCGCCGTTGGCCGACCAGGCGTAGATACCGTCTGCCCAGCGGGAACACCGTGCCATGCTTTTAGGGCCCATCACCCCGGCCAGAATCCGCGGCCCACCATCTTGCAGCGGGGGCGGTCCCACCGGGTCGGCGCCCTCGAAGGGCGGCTCCCCGGCCCAGATGCTGCGCATGGTCGCCACCTGCTCGTCCATGCGTTGGAAGCGACCCTTGAAGCTGGCGCCCACGGCCTGGTAGTCTTTTTCCCGGCCTCCGACACCCACGCTCACCGTCATGCGGCCATTGGACAGGACATCCATGGTGGCGACCTCCTTCGCCACTCGCACCGCGCTGTGCATGGGTAGTACATACAGAGTAGTGTAAATGCGAACCCGCTCGGTGGCGGC
>JAUXCW010000387.1 GCA_030618705.1 Gammaproteobacteria bacterium
CGCGGCGGCAGCGCCTCTTTCCAGGCGCCCGATCCCGGGGTATACGTCAATCAACTGCCCCTCTCCAACCCCATGGCGATGCAGGATCTCTACGATATCTCCTTCGAGGAAATCCTCGACGTACTTGAGGAGTTGGGCAAGAACCTCGACTTCGACCGCAACCCCTATATCCGCGAGGCCTACGAGGCGGGGCTGGTGGCCGCCAACTACCCCGCCTCCATCCTCAAGAACAGCTATATCACCCTGCCCTATGTGTTCGACCGGAACACCATGCGGGAGATCGCCGAGCAGCGTATCGGCATCGACTATCTTGACGGCTGGGTAAGCCACGAACTACTGGACGGAAGGCAGGTGAATATTCGCGCCTTCGGTGCGCGTACCGTTCACATCCCAGCGGGCAACGGCGGCCTGGTCTCGGCGGTAAGCCTGATCCGAAATGCCATCACCCGAAGCGACGCCATCATCAAGGCGCCATCTAACGATCCTCTTACGGCGATGGCACTGGCGCGAACCCTGGCCGATATCGCCCCCAACCATCCGCTGACCAGGCACATCACCGTGGCTTATTGGAAAGGTGGCGACCAGACGCTGGAGGAAAAGCTGTATCGCCCGGAACACATTGAAAAAATCATCGCCTGGGGCGGTTTTACCTCGGTCAAACACGTGAGCCAGTATATCCAGCCGGGGCTGGAGATGATCAGCCTGGACCCCAAGCGCAGTGCCACCATCATCGGGCCCGAGGCTTTCGCCGACGAGGCCACGATGCAAGAAGTTGCCCTCAGAGCGGCCTGCGATATCGGCGTGGCCAACCAGGAAGCCTGTGCCAGCGCCCGGGTAATCTACGTGCTATGCGGCACTGACAATGCGGGCATCGAGAAAGTCGACCGACTGGGCGAAATGATCTATCAGCAGTTGCAGGCGCTACCCGACCATATCAGCACCAGGGCCAGGAGTTTCAACCGTGAATTGCGAGAACACCTGGACGCCACCCGCATGGACGATACCTTCTACCGCATCATCGGCGGCGAACAAAACGAAGGCGCCGTTATCGTTTCACGTTTCGACGAGGCAGTCGACTACTCCGCCCTGCTTTGTGGCCGGGTGGCCAACCTGGTGCCGGTAGACAATATCGACAAGGTCACGGGCGCGGTAACAGCCTATACCCAGACCGTGGGAATCTACCCGGAAAGCCTGAAAAGAGCGCTACGCGACACACTGCCCCTGTACGGCGCCCAGCGCCTGACCTCCCTGGGCTATGCCTGCCATGTATCGGTGGCAACCCCCCAGGACGCGATCGAACCCCTGCGGCGCATGTGCAAATGGATCATGGAGGAAACCTGCGAGCCGGACAAGGTATTCCCGATGTGGCTGGCCCCGGCACCGGACAGTGCTTAAAGCCAGCGGCCACCTGAAACAGGAACTCATGGCAAGTTTGGTCTAAGATAGACGACCTGCCTAATCAATTGGTGACCCTTATGAGCACCCCGCCAAAATCCCGTTTCAATCGCCGCTCCACCGCAGAGCAAGTGACCGAGGGTCTCGACCTCTCGGGGAAAAATATATTGATTACCGGGGTCAACTCCGGCCTGGGTCTGGAGTCCATGCGCGTACTGGCTTTGCGCGGCGCCCATGTGATCGGCGCCGCACGCACCGTGGACAAGGCCAGGCGCGCCTGCGATGGCCTGGAGGGTGAGTTCACACCGGTGGCCTGCGAGCTCAGCAAGCTCGAGTCGGTGGCAAGCTGCGCTGATGAAATCGCCGCCATGGGCATCCCGCTGGACGTGATAATGTGTAACGCCGGTATTATGGCGCCCGCAAAGCTGGGGCAAGCCAACGGCCTCGAAGTGCAGTTCCTGACCAATCACCTGGCTCACTTCGTGCTGGTCAACCGCCTGCTCGAGCCACTTAAAAGTGCCGCGGCGGGTCGCGTGGTCATGCTGTCCAGCCTGGGCCATGTGCAGACGCCCAGGGGCGGGATCGACTTCGACAACCTCAGCGGTGACCGAGGATACAGTCCGATGAAGTTCTACGGCCAATCCAAGTTGGCTAACCTGTTGTTTTCCAATGAACTGGCCAGGCGTTTACAGGACAGCCCGGCAAGCAGTAACGCGGTCCATCCCGGGGTCATCACTACCAATCTTGCCCGCGACACCGGTGGCTGGCTGTCCGTCATCATCAAGGCAACGGCCCCCCTGGTAGAGCGAAGCGTCGCCCAGGGTGCTGCCACCCAATGCTATGCCGCCACCAGCCCCGGCCTCAACGGCGTCAGCGGTGCCTATCTTGCCGATTGCAATGTGGCCAGGCCGAGCAAACACGCCTCGGACCCGGCCCTGGCAAAGCGCCTGTGGCAGGTGTCCGCTGAATTGGCAGGAGATTACCTATAGTACTACATTAAATAATAGCTATATCTAACTGATAAATATAACTATATAAAGGGGACAGACCTATTTAGCAAGGGTAAATAGATCTGCCCCCTTTGAATGTAAGCGATATTGACGGAGGGGCCGGGGCTTCCAGAGCAG
>JAUXCW010000176.1 GCA_030618705.1 Gammaproteobacteria bacterium
ATCGGCCCCGACCGCCTGGTCGATCTGGGCGAAGAAACCCGCTATGGCAACTATGGCATGCCGTTGGCGCAATACCCCATCGATACCGGGCGATTGCGCCACGTCACCGAGCTGGCAATGAAAGCGGCTGACTGGGGTAACAAGCTGCCGGCCGGACACGGCCTGGGTATCGCCGCCCACCGCAGCTTCCTCAGCTATGTCGCCACCGTGGTCGAGGTCGCGGCCGATGCCGATGGCAAGATCACCGTGCAACGTGTCGTCAGTGCGGCGGATGTCGGGCGCATCGTCAACCCCGAGCGGCTGCGCTCGCAGATGGAGGGCGGCGCGATTTTCGGCCTTAGCATCGCCATGTACGGCGAGATAAGCACCCGCGACGGCCGGGTACAGCAGAGTAATTTCCACGACTATCCCGTGCTGCGCATGCATGAATCGCCGCCGATTGAAATCCACCTGGTCGATTCCAGCCACGCACCCACTGGCGCAGGCGAACCGCCGACACCCCCGGTTGCCGGTGCATTGTGTAATGCCGTACACGCGGCAACCGGACAGCGCATCCGACGCCTGCCCCTGAACAGACATGGCCTGGTCTAACGCTGTGGGTGTGGCTCGATGACAGACGGCTACGATATCATCGGCGATATCCACGGTCACGGCGACCACCTTGTCGCGCTGCTGCTGAAACTCGGCTACCAGGTGGATGACGGCGTCTACGCCCACCCCCGCCGCCGGGCTATTTTTGTCGGCGACCTGATCGATCGCGGCGTACAAAATCGCATGGTCGTCGATATCGTATCGGCCATGGTCGCCGCCGGTACCGCCTTTTGCGTAATGGGCAACCACGAATTCAACGCCTGGGCGTTTCACTACGAGGACGCCCGCTACGACTGGCTGCGACCGCGCAACAATAAGAACCTGACCCAACACCTCGCCTTTCTGCAGGAGTACATGGATCCCGGACGGCCACAGCGGGAACAGGAACTGGCACAGGCCATCGATTTCTTTGCCTCCCTCCCCCTTTATCTCGATTTGGGGGACTTGCGCATCATCCACGCCTGCTGGCACCAGCGCTACCTCGACCAGATTGCGCCCCAACTCAAGCCGGACAACTCGGCCCCCCGGGAGCTGCTGATCAGCGCGCACCGGCCCGGCAACGACAGCTTCGACCAGCTGGATAACCTGCTCAAGGGCCACGAGATCCCCCTGCCCGACGGCTTTTGTTACCGGGATAACTACGGCATCGAGCGCCACCGCACGCGCACGCGCTGGTGGCTCAACCAGGCCACCAGCTACCGGCAATTTGCCCTCGCCCCGCCCAGGGTGTTGCAACAATTGCCGGACTCGCCGGTGTGCGAACAAGACCTGGTGGGCTACCCCGCCGGGGCTCCGCCGGTGTTCTTCGGCCACTACTGGCAGACCGGCACCCCGCACATCATGGCCGACAACGTCGCCTGCGTGGACTACAGCATGGGTCGGGGTGAAAAGCTGGTCGCCTACCGCTGGGATGGCGAACAACAGCTCAGTGACAGCAAGTTCCTATGGGTTTAAACCACCTACTTCCCTTCTCACTTCCATTTCCACGCTCCTTCGCCTCAAGTTTGATCTAAATCAAACATAGAGACCATACCCGGTAAAAAACCCCTGGCAGCTATTGCCTTATATAGCGTTTAGTATAGCTTTCAACTAATGCCTATTAGTTATTAGGCTCCAAATTATAAACAAAGTATCCTCGGGAGCTGTCCATGAAAGCCGAGTATCTGGCAAACACCACCCTGGCAACCTTGCTCGACCCCACCGCCACGGTATGGCAGCAGGCAGTGGCGACCACTATCCCCCTGACGGGTACCCCGGCTGCCATGCAACCCACCGCCGCCATTCGCAATAGCTGGGCCGACCGTCCCATCGGCGCGACCAGTGAGTTATCCGTCGCCAGCCTCCACAACGGTGTGGAACTCGCTTTCCTGCTGCGCTGGCAAAGCGCAAATCCCACCATGGACAACGGTGACAACAGCGTGTTTCCCGATGGTGCGGCGGTAGCCCTGCCGCTGGTGGAAAATGCACCCCTCATGACCATGGGAGCACCCGGCGCCGGGCTGGATATCTGGTTCTGGCGCGCCGACCAGGGTGACACGGGACGAGAAATCAGTGCCGAGGGACCGGGCAGTACCGAGACCCTGAACACCGACCGGATTCACAGCAAAAGCCAGTGGCAGGGCGGCACCTGGAGTGTCGTCATCGCGCGGTCTTTTGCGGGATCGGTCATTGCGCGGTCACTTGCGGGATCGGGTCATGACCAGACCCTGGCTCTAAGCCCGGGGGAAACTACTCAATGCGGTTTCGCTATCTGGCAGGGCGCCAATGAGGAGCGCGGCGGCATCAAATCGTACTCCGCCGATTGGCTCGAGTTGCAACTGGCGGGGAGGAGATAGACATGGCAAACAGCAAGCGACAAATGGCGATGGTCATGGATCTCAACAAGTGCATCGGCTGCCAGACTTGCACCGTGGCCTGCAAAACCCTGTGGACCCGGGAAGAAGGCATGGAGGCCATGCACTGGAATACGGTCAATACCATGCCCGGTGCCGGCACCCCGAAAAACTGGGAGGACATGGGCGGCGGATTCACGGATGCCGGCGCACAACTCGGCGAAATGCCCACCACCAAAGCCTTTGGTGAGGCCTGGAATTACAACCACAAAGAGGTTTTCTACGGTGGCAAGGGTCAATCGGCGCATCTCGAAATCCAGGGTGAAAAACCGGACTGGGGCCCCAACTGGGACGAGGACGAGGGCGCCGGTGAATTCCCCAACGGCTACTTTTTCTACCTGCCGCGGATCTGCAACCACTGCACCCACCCCGCCTGTAAAGAGGCCTGCCCCCGCCAGGCGATTGAGAAACGTGAACAAGACGGCATTGTAGTGGTCAATGAGGAGCGCTGCCGTGGCTACCGCTTCTGCATGGAAGCCTGTCCCTACAAGAAAATTTATTTTAATCACCAGAAGAAAGTCAGCCAGAAGTGTATCTTTTGCTTCCCGCGGCTGGAACAAGGTGTCGCCAACGCTTGCGCCAGGCAGTGCCCGGGCCGTGTCCGTTTCGTCGGCTATCGCGATGACCAGGACGCCCCGATATACAAACTGGTGGATAAGTGGAAGGTGGCCATTCCCCTGCATCCGGAGTACGGCACCGACCCTAACGTATTCTATGTGCCGCCGTTCGGCGCTGCCCGCTTCGATGCGGATGGCGACCTCGATGAGGAGACGCCACGCATACCCGATGAGTACCTGATTTCGCTATTCGGCAAGGATGTTCTGTCTTCGCTGGAAATCCTCAAAGCCGAGCGAGCCCGGGTGCAACAGGGTGAGAAGTCCGAGTTAATGGACCTGCTGATTGCCTATAAATGGAAGGACATGTTCGGCGGCTTCGACACCGACCCACAAACCCTTAAGTGGACTTAGAGACTAAAACATCGTGTTTTAACAGGACACTCGCCATGAGCAAAGTAAAAAGCCCCCGACTCTCTCGCCGCAATTTTATCATCGGCGCCACCGCAGGTACTGCGGCCGTTGGCGTGGGCCTTTACAGCCTACGCGAGAAAGGCGTCCCGCCAGCGCCGCCGCCATTACCCAAAGTCGCGGCAAAGAAAATCAGCTATAACGATTTCTCTGACATCTACCGCGAACAGTGGAAATGGGACAAGGTGGTCAAGGGGACCCATACCCGGGCCAACTGCATCTCGGCCTGCTCATGGGATGTCTACGTCAAGGACGGCATCGCCTGGCGTGAAGAACAGGCGGCCATCTACGAAGCGCCCCGCCCGGACGTGCCCGACCTCAATCCCCGCGGCTGCCAGAAAGGCGCTTGTTACACCAGCCTGCAATTGTCCGAGGCGCGGGTCACCCACCCCATGAAACGTGTCGGCGAGCGGGGTGAGGGAAAGTGGAAGCGGGTGAGCTGGAACGAGGCGCTGACGGATATCGCCGACAGGCTAATCGACGTCGCCGTCGAAGACGGAACGGAATGTATTATTTTTGATGACGGCACCACCAATGCCGGCTACGGCCCGGAGACCGCCGGCGATATTCGCTTCCAGGAGGCCATGCAAACCACCAAGATCGACTCCTGGGGCGGCGTGGGTGACCTGCCCATGGGCGCGATACAAACCTGGGGCATGTATAACTGTGAAGGCACCGCCGACGACTGGTTTCGTTCGGACTATATCGTTATCTGGGTGGGCAACCCGGTTTATACCCGTATTCCCGAAGTACACTTTATGCATGAGGCACGCTACCGGGGCGCCAAGTTGGTGGTGATCGCACCGGATATGAACGCCAGTACCGTACACGCGGATATGTGGATCAATATCAAGCCGGAAACCGATGCCGCCCTGGGCCTTGCCTGCGCCCAGGTGATGATCGAGGAAGACCTGATCGACCGCGATTACGTCTTGCAACAGACCGACCTGCCGATGCTGGTAAGAAAGGACAAACAACGCTTCCTGCGCCACAGCGATATGAAAAACGGCGGCAGGGATAACGGTGTGTATCTCTGGGATGAAAAACAAGGCAAGGCGGTGCTGGCACCAGGCTGTGAAGGCGACGGCAAGGGCGGTCGCAGCACGGTGCTGGGCAAACTGAAGCCCGCCCTGTCCGGCGACTTCGAGGTCGAACTGGCCGACGGCAGTACCGTGGAGGTCTATACCGTTTACGATCGCCTGGTTAATCAGCTCAACAGCGAGTATCGCCCGGAGCAGTCCGAGAAGACCACGGGCATCAATGCCAAGCTTATACGGCGCTTTGCCCGGGAAATGGCCGCCGCCCCCAACGCCATGATTTTTGCCTCCTGGGGCGCCTGCAAGCACTATCACAGCGACCTGTTCCAACGCGCGATGATCCTGCTTATGGCCTTGACCGGTAACCAGGGCAAGCCCGGCAGCGGCGTTCGCATTGCCGCCTGGTGGGGCATGGACGGCCTGGACGCCGTAGCAACACTGGATTTAACCCTGGGGGAAAAACTGAAGATGATTCCCAAGGCCATCCGCGGCCTGACCCCACGGGACTATGAAAACATCTTTATGGACCTCAGTAGAAAGGGCGCCAACACCCCGCTGATGACATTTCTCTACGTCCACGGCGGCTATAAAGAGCTATGGGATAAGGAGGAACTACAGGACCCTGCCCTGCCCCATAACCTCAGCCACTATATGCGCGAGTCCCTGGACAAGGACTGGATGCAAGTTTATCCCCCGGAGGACCGGTCACCCAAAGCCTATATCTTTACCGGGGTGAACCCCCTGCGCCGCTGGCCCGCATCCCAGGTCGCGCGAGAAAAATTCTGGCCCAAGCTGGACCTGGTGGTCTCGGTAAACTTCCGCATGAGCACCTCCACCATGTATTCCGACTACGTGTTACCGGTGGCGGCCTACTACGAAAAATACGGCATCAAGTATGGCCAGACCTATCTGCCCTATATCATCACCTCCGACAAGGCCACCGAGCCGCTGGGCGATTCCAAGTCCGACTGGGAGGTGTTCGGGCTGCTCAGCAAACGAATTGCCGAGCGGGCGGTCGAGCGCGGCATCTCGACCGTCAGAGGCTTCAAGGATCAGCCATTGGATCTTACCAAGGTGTATGATCACCATACTTCCGGCGGCAAGTTCAATCCCGAGGATCCGGAAGATCCCATCAAGCTAATGGACGAAATCTTCGCCAATAGCCCCAGCGTCGCCGCCAACTCTGGCCGCGAAGCGCTGCAAATGGGCGCGGTGCCCATCGTGGGCCCGGCCAGGCCAAGCTTGATCTATGCCAACTACAGCGACTATGAGCCCACCGACACCCACTGGCCGCACCGGGACTTTTACGAAAAGAAAGTCGCCTGGCCAACGCTGACCGGACGCCAGCAATTTATGCTGGATCACCCCTGGTATATGGACGCCGGCGAAGACTTGCCAGTACACAAGGACCCGCCCCATGCCGCCAGTAAATATCCAATGCGCATCAACGGCGGCCACACCCGTTGGAGTATTCATGCCATCTGGCGCGACCACAAGATGTTGCTACGGCTGCAACGGGGCGAACCGGTCTGTTTTCTCAGCCCGGACGACTGCACGCCTCGCGGGGTCGAGAATGGAGACACTGTGCGTATATTCAACGACCTGGGCTCCTGCGAGGCGATGGTCAAGATAGCCGTTTCCGTGCGTCCCGGCGAGGTCATTATGTACCACGCCTGGGAGCCCTATCAATTCAAGGGCTGGAAAGGGCAGCAGGAACCGATAGCGGCACCGTGGAAAGCGCTGCACCTGGCGGGCGGCTACAGCCACCTGCACTACCGAATGTACTATGGCGGGCCCAGTCATGCGCCCCGCGGTGCGCCCTGCGAGGTAGAGAAGGTTAGCTGAATTACGGTCATCCCATGTAACCGACACAGGAACGAGCATGAATACCGATGCCACACTTCAAATCCCGCAACATAGCGATGCCTATGGCCTGCTCAACGCCGCATTGGAATACCCCGATGAAGAGTTGGTTGCGCTAATCAATGACGGCAGCTTCGTCGGTCGCTGCCGACAAACCCTTGGCTCGCTCTATCCCGAGCTGGAAGCGGACATAGATTGGCGGGCGCTATCACAGGCCGGCGTGGATGACGAACTCGCCGTGGAGTACTCCCGCCTGTTCGATGTCGGCGCCGCCGGGCCACCCTGCCCGCTCTACGGCGGGGTCTACCAGGACTCACGAATGCCGACACTGGAGGAACTGGTTCGTTTTTACAATTATGCCGGTTTGACCGCAGAGGGAGCCGGGGAGGAGCTGCCGGACCACATCAGCGTGCAGTTGGATTTCCTCTATTACCTTTGTTATTGCGAAGAGCAACTCAGGGAGACAGACGACAGCGCAGACTTCCAGCGCTTGCAAAGGGATTTTATCAACCGCCATCCCGGGCGGTGGTTACCAAAACTGTGTGAGCGCTTGCAGCAGCATCACGCATCCCCTTTCTATCAATCCCTGTTTCAATTGATCAGCGGGTATTTACGACTGGAGCAACAGCGCCTCAATTCGGCGAGCGCTCGAATAGCAAGCAGCACCGCCATGCTCAATTGATACTTATCGTTGCTTTTTCCACCCATTGCGGTTAAATATTCCACCCATCACAGACAAACGCCACCACCCGATCACACAGGCCCAGCTAGCCCCATGAAAATACCCACTGTATCCAACGTGGTTAAGCCGCTATTGGGTATTGCCGCGCGCAG
>JAUXCW010000344.1 GCA_030618705.1 Gammaproteobacteria bacterium
CCCAATAACCAGGGTTGATCACCGAGGTAGTTGGCCAATGCGCCACAGTGACGTCGTAAATCACACTGCAGTTGCTCCAGTGACTTTCGTCCCATCCCCTGGCTGCGGGTGAGCCCGCCCATCGCCCTGCGGATCATCGGCGGCAGTAGCTTTTGTACCAGCCAGGTATCCTCGGCCAGCAAGCGTGGCAGATTTTCTTTGGCATTGGCGGCAATATTGAAGCGAAAGCAGATCTCCATAAAGTAGAGGCTTTCGTCGGCCCAGTCTTCCAGCACATGCAATTGCGCCTGTTGTCGCGGATCCTCCGGCAGCAGTGGCTTATCGGGAAATTGCTGCTCCAGGTAATAGGCAATATCCGTGGAATCACCGACAGTGTTGCCGTCGTGTTCCAGCACCGGGACTTTACCCACGTCGTTGATCTTTTTTACCGCGCCACGGGCCATCACGGGGTGATTCACCACCTCATAGGGAATCGATTTCCAGTGCAGAACACGGCGAATTTTATCGGCGAAGGGGGATATCTCGTATTGGTGTAGTATCAGCATGTACAACGCTCCTGCTTGGCGATTTAATCAAGGGCTTGGGATTGGAGAAAATCATCGACCTGCCGATTGAATTCCCCGACGCTCTCCATATTGCACATATGGTCGGTGCGCGGTAACAGGACCTGGCGGCAATTGGGCATTTTTTTTGCCAGCTGCGCGGCGCAATCAAGAAAAGCCGGGCTGTCCTCGTCACCGTTGACCAGTAACACGGGTTGCCGAATCTCTTGCAGGCCACCATCGGGCAACTTGCCGGTGGATACAGGTATTTTGTGAATCCAATGCCAGCCGGAGTAATCATCGATCATGGCGCGCATTTGTTTTTCCACATCCGGGTCTGCCGCGACACGGGTAAAAAGTTCCGCGCCCAGCCAGGCTGTTCGAGCCGCCTCCATATCGATTGCCGCCAGCTCCTGGTAGGCCACCCACTGGGCCATAAACGACTCGGGCCAGCGGTAAGCCTCCGCCGAGGGGCTGACCAGCACCATGGCCTCGATTCTTGACGGATGTCGGTAACAGTAGTCGCAGGCGGTAATCGCGGCCATGGAGTGCGCCACCAGGATGGCTCGTTGCTGGCCGGCGGTCGCCAGTACACCATCCAGGTCATCCAGGGGTGACCAGCCCTCGTCCCCAGGCAGGGGTGAGCGGCCAAAGCCCCGCGCATCATAGGCCAGGGCTTGATACTGCCGGGAAAAGTGTTGCAACTGGGGCTGCCACATGCGGCTGTCAAAGCTGAAGCCATGCATGAATACCATCGGCGTTCCGCTACCCGACTGCTCGATATACAGTGGCAAATCGCTCATCGTCCTGACCCATCCATTACACACTCAACGGTTTGCTGCGCGATCTCGAGTTCTTCATCGGTAGGTATCACCAGAACGTTTACCGGGCCGGTGTCCTGGTGAATGGCAAAAGGCTCACCCGTGCGCTTGTCGTTCTTTTTGCTGTCGATAGCAATACCCAGCGCCGTCAGGCCGTCGCAAGCCTGCGCTCGCACCCTGGCATCATTCTCGCCAATCCCACCGGTAAATACGACAGCGTCCACATGGCCCAGCACGGCATAATAGGCCCCCAGGTATTTCTTTATTCGATAGCAATACATGTCCAGTGCAAGCCGGGCGCTGTTGTCTCCTGCCGCGACCTGCCGATGTACCTCGCGCATGTCCACGGCGCCACAAATTCCTTTAAGGCCGCTTTCATTATTGAGCAGTGACTCGATTTGTTCATTGTTCAAACCGGTTTCCCGGCCCAGATAAAAATGGATCGCCGGGTCGATATCGCCGCAGCGGGTGCCCATGATCAAACCTTCCAGTGGGGTCATTCCCATCGACGTATCCACACTGCGCCCCTGGCGGATTGCCGCCGCACTTGCCCCGTTACCCAGGTGCAGGGTGATCAGGTTTAATGATTGCAAGGGCTTGCCAAGCAGCCGTGCAGCCTGTTTGGCAACATAGTGGTGCGATGTGCCGTGAAACCCGTAGCGGCGCACATGCTGTTGGGTATAAAACTCTTCAGGAATCGCATAGCGCCAGGCGTGCGCCGGGATAGACTGGTGAAAGGCCGTATCGAACACGGCCACTTGTGGGACGTTCGGTGCAGCCTGCATGGCGACCTCGATGCCAATGAGGTTGGCCGGATTGTGCAAGGGGGCGAGTGGGATCATCTGCTCGATTCCCGCGATGACTTCACTATCAATCAGTGTCGGCCGGATGAAATGCTCGCCACCGTGCACCACACGGTGGCCGATTGCGCATAACCCGGATAAATCCCTGACCGCACCGCTTTCCCGCAACGTCTCGCTGATGATCGCCAGGCCATCGCGGTGCGATGGAATAGGCAGCGTGTCTGTCTGCCGATGTTTGTGCACACTCTCCGGCTCGCCGATGCGTTCGATAACACCGGCCGCGTGCACCGCGCCATCGGACATATCAAATAACTGATACTTGATCGAGGAGCTACCCGAATTTATGACAAGCACCTTCACTTAACGGCTCCCGGCTAGACATAATCCTTGTATTTTTCCAGATAACGTACCGGTTTGGACAGGGCGTCGCGGCGGAACGGGTCGCCCAGTTCCCGTGTGCACATAATCTCGATAACCGTTGT
Organism: Gammaproteobacteria bacterium; assembly: GCA_030618705.1. Classification (GTDB taxonomy): domain Bacteria; phylum Pseudomonadota; class Gammaproteobacteria; order Pseudomonadales; family JAHEGP01; genus JAHEGP01. The sequence goes on from JAUXCW010000344.1 coordinate 2,649, forward strand.
CTTACCTTGGTTCATCTGCATGTCTACCGCTTTGCCCAGGGCGGGACCAACCTCTTCCAGCTTGTCGACGACGATGCCTTGCGCACCCATGGCTCGCGCGATTCCGGCGAAGCTCTCGCTCTCGAGTTCGGCGGCAACGAAGCGCCGATTATAGAATTCTACCTGGTTTTTCTTCTCGGCACCCCAGTCGCGATTGTGGAATACCACCGCGGTTACCGGAATGTCGTGGCGCACGCAGGTCATGATTTCCGACATACTCATACCCCAGGCGCCATCGCCCGCATAGGCTATCGCCGGCCGGTGAAGTGCCGCCGCTTTGGCGCCGATAATCGTCGGCAGGGCATAACCGCAATTGCCGAAACTCATTGGAGCAAAAAAGCTGCGGGGTTTCTCGAAGCGCAGGTAACTGTGGGCGACCGAGTTGATGTTGCCGATATCGGTGGACACCATGACATCTTCCGGCATGGCCTTTTCCAGTTCACGCAGGACCTGGCGTGGGTGCAACCAGTTGCCCTCCTCCGCATCCTGCTCGGCAATCATATCCAGGCTGTACGGGTCGCGTTCGTGGGTCCACTCGTCGAGTTCTTTTTCCCAGGCGGCTTTCTCGCTGGCGATTTCCTCGCCCCGCTGTTGCCGGGTGGCATCACAGGCGAGATCTTTATTCGCCAGGCGCTCGACCAGGGCCTCCGCTGCAGCCTTTGCGTCTCCACAGATGCCGACGGAAATTTTCTTTACCAGACCGAGCATTTTGTGGTCCGCATCGACCTGGATAATCTTCGCATCTTTTGGCCAGTAGTCCATACCGTATTGCGGCAGGGTGCCGAAGGGACCCAGGCGGCTGCCCAGCGCCAGCACCACATCGGCACTGGCAATCAGTTTCATGCCGGCCT
>JAUXCW010000222.1 GCA_030618705.1 Gammaproteobacteria bacterium
CCGCCGTTCGCATTTCACCCCCCATGGGCCGCGCAATCTCGCCATTTCCGGCCAACAGGTCAAACCACAACAGGATGCGCGGCCCCGAGGTACCGTAGACCTCACGTCGATCCAATGCCTGCCAAATCGAATCCCGATCTCGCCCCTCGCTATGCACAGCAACCAGGCCACCGGTATAGAAAAAGGAATTGACCCGATCGCGGTTGAACACATCGCGGGGCGTCGCCTGCACGCTCGCCGGCGAAAGACTGCTCACCACGTCCGGCGGATCGACCGCGATAGTTTCGGCCCAGTCCCGGGTGGGACCCGCGGCCTCGGTCATGGCGATGCGACGCAGCTCCTTGTAGCCCGTACCGGGGCGCGCCGTGTGGTTATCACTGGAAGCCATCAAACCAAAACGAAAGCGCTGTGGGCCATCCTCATCGAACAAGGTGCTGGCCAGCGCCGCCTGAACGCTGTTGCCGGGCCGATAATCGAAGGCGGGCAGGAAGCAATCCGGACACTGGCCGCAATTTAGCCACTCCTCAGTGGCCACACCGGCCATCGTCAAATAACCGGAGGCACCGGCATCGACAAAATTTTGCCGCGCCGCCGCGACCTGTCGTTCACAATCCTGCGAGCCCGGCCCGGTGCATTGTCCGCGAATAATTTCACCGGCCTGCCAACAGCAGGGTATAAAGCCATCAGCCGGTAGCGGACAGCTGCCGTTACCCTCGCCGTCATAATCCACCGCGCGCCAGGAGCGGTACTGCTCGGCATTGCCATGACCCGAGTACACTTCTATCAGCCGCTGCCGGGGATGGTTGTTGCCGGGCTGCAGTTGTTTATACCAGTCACCACCCGGCGGCGTGTACAGGCCCCAGGCATTGCCGTGGGGAATCACCAGATAGTCATCAGTCCAGCTATCGAGCCGGGCGAATAAATCCTCCGGGGTAGTCGCGCCCTCCTTGCAATCCAGCGGCAATTCCGTTGTCGGGATGCCTTCCTCGCAAGCCGAGGCCATAAACGTCGCCATATTGAAGCGTATATTCTCCAGGTGCTCGGTAAAATTGGCAGAGTCCAGAAAGGGCCGCGTCAGCCAGTCTTTCACTATACTGCCGGCGCTGAGCTCTACATTGAACTGCGCGGGGGTGGGGGGAGCCTGGATGGGCCGCGGCGGAATCTCGCTATCGTCCAGGGATTTCAAAATTACATTTTTATGGCCATAGTGGCTGGCGGATGTTGCTCCAATCTGGGTCCACTCCCAACCGAGAAAGCTGACCATATCGGGATTGAGTGGATCGCCGCTCACTGCATCGCACTGGCGAATACTATTTCCGGTATCGCGCCATCGCTGTGGTGTTATAGATACCGCATGGTCATTGATGCTCCAGAAGTCCAGCTGCGAGCAATAACGGGCAAAATCGCATGCATCCGCCGGCGGGTGCAGGCCCTCGCCCTGCATAAAGCTGGCGCCCTGTTCAAAGGCATCCATGGAATAAGTGGTATGGACGTGCAGGTCGCCAAACAGGATTTGCTTGCCCGCGTCGCTCTCGACCGCCTGCGCTAGCGGGCGCGGTATATCCGCGACCCTGCCCGGGGTATGAATATCGCGACCACAGGCCACGAGCAGTAAAACCAGGGACAAGAGCGCGGGAAGTTTTTGTGCCATAGGATCAACTCCCCAGACCGGGGTGCATATTAGTCCGCGCCACCTACCACCTCGGCCCATTCATCGTCTTGATCTTCCTAGAACTGGTCCGGTCTTAACAGCGCATCCTGACCGCCATCGACAAACAACACCACGCCACTGACAAAGCGGGCCGCGTCATCCAGCAGAAACAGAATCCCGTCGGCAATCATGTCCGGCGTCGCGAGACCGCCGTAGGGAATGGTCTGGCTGAAATCCTGTATCGCCTGGCCCAGCTCTTCATCCTCGAAGATCTGGTCGGTCATCGGTGTGCGAGTCATGCCCGGGGCGATGGCATTGAGTCGCACGCCATCGGCCATATAAGTCGGCGCGTTGCGGCGCACCCATTTGGCCAGGGAATTTTTCGAGCCGGCATAAGCTTCGTGGCCACTGAGGGTATCGACCAGCGTACAAGCCTTGTCCTCGTCGCCACTGAGCAGTGTGTCGATATGTTCCTGGTTCAGCCCGGGAAGCGGTGCGGAATTGGAAGACACCGCGACGATGGCGCCGCGTTTTTTCGCCACCAGTTCACGCACGCCCTCGATACTCGCCACCGCGCCAAAGTAGTTGACCTTGTCGACCAGGGAGGGCCGAGCAACCGGCGGCAAGCCGGCACAGGCAACAAAGCCGTCGAGACCATCGGCGGCCAATGCCGCAACGCCTTCCTGCGCAGCCACGCGGCCATCGGCTGTGGACAGGTCGGCAATTATATCCGCGTCTTTGATATCGACCACGATTACCGTGTCGCCACGCTGGCGCAGCTTTTCCTTTAACGAGGCGCCGATGCCGGTGGCGCCCCCTGTCATCGCATAAACACCCATTGTTCTCTCCGTTTTACCCCTGAAATGGTTTTACAACTGGCGCATATTGCCGTCGCCCCAATAGGCCGTCATACGGGTAATCTTGCCTTCCTCATTGAACTCCATGACATCCAGGGTTTCTATCACCATCCTCAGGTCCATGCCCTTGGGGTAGGCCAACATGGCGCAGGCGCCCCACTTTTCCCGGGCGCGCACATTGCCCTCCAGCACCATCTTCTCCACCGAATCCACGGCCATTTGATAGAACTCTCGCAGGGCATCGTGTCCGACATGGGGTTCACTGCCGACCGGGTCTTCTACCACCCCGTCCCCGGCGAAGAGTTCAAGAATCTTTTCCACATCGTCGCCGCTGACGGCATCGACATAGGCTTGCATCACTTCTGCTATCTGTTTTTCATCCGGCATAGTATTTTCCTCAGCTGTTGATTTTGACGAAGCTCGCGTCAATCGACCTGTGCCAATTGACTTTCCAGTTGGCTGATTTGAGCTTGCAACCAACCCCTCGCCCAGAAGTTTTGGCCATCCCGGACCAATAACTGGCGATGGGCATCCAGGCATAGCTCCAGCGCCGGGCGATGATCAGGGTCGCCGGCCAGGGCCACCTGCGCCATATGCAGGGCCTGCACGGCAAGGCCTTCTCCCAACAGGCCCTCCCCCCTCTCGACCACCTTGTCGACACCGGCCAGCTCCGCCAATTCGTTATACACGGTGTTCGGCTGTTCAGCATAGAGCTCGGTGGTGGAGCGCAGGTGAAACCAGCCCATATAACTTTCCCAGATCGTGCGCACGCCCCAGCGCACCATGCCGTAGCCTTCACCCACGGCCAGTTCCGGCGGCAATTGGATCTCCTCCATCAGGGTCCAGACATCGACGCCCTTGTTCATGCCCTCCAGGGTTTCCCGGTGTACGTGTTCGACCGCGCCATGGAGGCGATCGAAACATTGCCGAATCAGTTCGGCGCCGACGATGGGTTCGAAGTGACCGGTGACCAACACCTCGGGTTGCAGCGCCCGCACCAGCGCCACCGCCTCGAGGTAGGGCTCGACGTAGCGGTACTTGTCACCGCGAATCGTATTGAGGTTGGGGAAGTGGGGAAACAGGGGGCCAAAGGTATTGCCGGTAAAGGCGATCCGGTGCTGCGGCAGCCAGATAACACAGGAGTCGATGGTCTCGCCACCGGGGGTCGCGATTATCTCGAAGTCGACACCGCCGTGGCTGAAGCGGTAATGCTCTTCGAATAAAATATCGGCCCGGGGAATATCCTGCTCGAAGGCCTCCGGGTTGGTCTCGGCCAGTTTGATCGCCTCATCGATGACGTGGCTGAACCAGACATAACTCTGGGACTGGCGTAAATCCCTAACCCTATCATCATCACGCTGGCAGGCCGGATTATTGGCCTGGGCGAGCAGCCGCGTTTCCGGCTCGCGGAAATTTTTGACCCCGCCCACATGGTCGACATGGCCCTGGGTCAACAGGATATAGGGAGTGGGCCCGGGGCACACCGCATCGAACAAGCGCTTGTGGGTAATACTCTCGAAGCCCATGCCGGTGTTGATAATGACGCGCCCGGCATCGGTCAACACCATATAGGCGTTGGAGGTGCCGCTGGACATATAGATGAAATCGTTGACCGCCACGGCCTGTTGCAGGCTGGCCGGCTGGATGCCTTCCGCACCCGGGCGGTTTTCAATCAATTCCTCAATGGTATGCATCGGTACAGGCTCCCCTCGCCATAATGGGAAGTCAATTTAATACCTGCGTATTAATTTTTCAAGTGAATAATTGGTTAATCTACGACGGAGGCATCCGTGCCGATAAACGGCGGCTAAAAGCGGTAGGTTAAAGTAAGCATATTACTACGGCGCTTGCCCAGGCCGAATTCCGCGAGCATTTCAAAGCCCTTGCCAAACTCCCAGCGCCCGCCCAGCAGGGTATTCCATGCCACCTGGGTGGATTGCTCGACGGAAACATCCAGGTAGCCCTTGGGCAGACCGGCCGCCGGGATCTCGAGATCCAGGGTCTGGTTGATATCCTGGTGCATGGCGCCGATCCACAGGGCGCCGGTGAAAAAACCCAGCTTGCCGTTCCAGCCAAACCTGGTGGAAGTCACCCAGGCTTTGGCATCGGTGGTGGAAATATCCAGATCCGTCACGGTGTAGTTGGTATCGATCATACCAAAGAAATCCTTGTAGCCACCGGCAAGGGTAATACCGCCACCACCGACATTTCCGGTGTATTCGATATCGAATGTGGTGTTGATCGGGCTGCAATCGACACCGGGCAACAGGCAGGCGTTACCGAGAACAACAGAGGGGTCGACCTGCAGTGGCCCCTCTGCCTGGCCGTCAGTCCTGCCCAAAATGCCATAGACATTCAGGAAAGGAAATATCCAGGCATCGAAGCGCAGGATGACAGTCTTCTCATGGTTGTCGACTTCATCCACCACCGCCAGGCCGGGGCCCTTGACATCGGTACCCTCCACTTCCAGGCCATCGACATTGAAAGGTTGCTTCTGATCCATATAGCCGATGGAAATACCGAAAGGACGTGGTAATACATAACCCTTCGCCCTGGCATCCCGGCCAAATATCGGCAGGAAATCTGACCAGCGCTCCTCATAGGCCGCGCCATTCTTTTTGCCGGTTTCGTAGGGAACGGAGCTGTTGGGATTCTCCCGGGCTGTGGCTCCATTTTCTGCCCAGGCTGGCCCGGAAAAAAGCGCTACAGCGATTGCGAGCGGAAGATGTCTCATAAAACGGGTCCCCGAAAAACGCCTGTACACTGCCTGCACAGTGCGGCTGATTGTTCTTGTTGTTTGTGTAAATCGACTATATCCCCTGCCGCCGATGAGTTCAAAACTTTTCTGAAGGCGACTCGCCGGGCCAATGAACTTGCATACCCGCGGTCTGCCTGTTAAAAACCACATAATAGTGCAAAAACCGGACGGAGATACCCTGACGATGGAAAAACTTATCTACCTGTTGTGGAAAGACGACCGCCGGAGCCGGGCCGAATTCAGCCAACGACTCCACGCCGACCTGGCGCCTCAATTGAACAGCACGGAGGCCCTGGGCGTACAAATCAATGTGGTGGACGAGGCGATAAGGCCGGCGGAGCATATGCTGATTGAAAACAGCAAACCGCGTTACTACGCCATGGTCTCGCTATGGCTGGAGACTGCGATTTCCCGACAGGGGATAGAAGAGCTGTTGTGGTCAGTCGCTACCCGGGTCACCGGCTACCTGGT
>JAUXCW010000161.1 GCA_030618705.1 Gammaproteobacteria bacterium
GCGCTCTTTTCGGCAGGCGGGGGCTGTTGACTCTGGGCGTGTATCGGCGCTGTCAGCAGGAGAAATAGAATCAGGTATCGCATTGCTCGCAATCTCTTGGCTTACTCCGGGGCTTTATACCGGTATCGGGTTGCCAAAGGCAAGTATTCGCTAAAAAATAGCGTGGGGTCAGCCGGCAGTTTATTGCCACTGCGTGGGATCGACGCAGTAGTAGGTCTTGAGCTGCTCAAAGAGTTCAGGATGCATCTGGCGCAATTGCCGGGGACGCTCGAAGAAGGTTTCGGTGACAACTGCGAAGAACTCGCCCGGGTTGGACGCGCCGTAGTGGTCGATCAGTGACGGCCGGTTGCGCTGCGCCTCATGTTGCAGCTGCTCGAATTCCGTGGACAGGACACGGGCCCAACTCTGGTAGCTGGAGCGCTTGCCCAGCCCGGGGGCGCCGTTAGCGCTGCCGGTCTCCTGGTCGAGCTGGTGGGCAAATTCGTGCAATACCACGTTCTGGCCGTCGCTGAAGTTGCTGGCGCCGCGCTGCACATCGTCCCAGGATAGAATCAATTTTCCGTTCGACCAGCTCTCACCCAGCATGGTGCCGGTGTGGGTTGACACCACGCCGCTGCTGTCCCGCTGCTCGCGGGGAGCCATGTAGGCCGCAGGGTAGACCAGTATCGCCTGCAGGCCGGCATAGCCGGAGGTGGGGCGATTCAACAGCAGCAGGCACGCCTCCCCGGCGATGGTCACGCGCATTTCGTCGTCCATCTCCAGCCCGCCGCAGCCATAGAATTTTTTCTCGTCGAGAAAGAGCACCACGAGCTGCTGTAACTGATGTTTTAAAGGGGCGGGAAAAGCGGCATAGACCGGCAGGTTGCGCCGCAGTATTTGATTCCAGCTTGCGGGAAAGGGACGCGCCAGGATGCGGCGGCGACGGAAGCGCGGTACGGCCACTGCCAATATCAGCAGAATGGCCGCAACCAGTAAAAAGATTCCTACCTCCATCTGCCCGGTTTCGCCTCCAGTCGGTTAGTTCTTCACTTTATTTCCGGCATCGACCAGCAATTGGCCCAGTGTGCCGATTTGCGCGGGCTTGTCGCTTGCTGTGGCCCTGCTGCGCTGTTTATTGTTGTCGTTGTGTGTACTGCGGGCCTGTTTTGCATTTCGCTCGCTGTCCCTGGCGCTGGCCTTCAGTCGCATCGTCATGCCGATGCGCTTGCGCTCGAGATCCACTTCCAGCACTTTGACTTTGACGATATCGCCGGTTTTTACCACTTCCCTCGGGTCTTTCACATAGCGTTCGGCAATCTGTGAGATATGCACCAGGCCGTCCTGGTGAACGCCGACGTCGACGAAGGCGCCGAACTTGGTGACGTTGGTGACCGTTCCCTCGAGAATCATATCCGGCTCCAGGTCTTTGAGCGTCTCCACCCCATCGCGCAGCTGCGCCGCGCGAAACTCCGGTCGCGGATCGCGCCCCGGCTTGTCCAGTTCCTGCAATATATCCGTCACTGTCGGCAGGCCGAAACACTCGTCGGTATAGTCGGCGGGGGCCAGGGTTTTCAGGAAGCCACTGTCACCCATCAGGCTGGCCAGCTGGCGCTTTCCCCGGTCGGCAATGCGCTCGACGACGCGGTAGGACTCCGGGTGTACGGCGGAAGCGTCCAGCGGGTTGCTGCCGCCATTGATGCGTAGAAAGCCCGCGGCCTGTTCAAAGCTCTTGTCGCCAAAGCGCATGACTTTCCGTAGTTGCTGGCGATCGGCGAAGCGACCGTGTTGGTCGCGATGGTTGATGATGTTTTCTGCCAGCAGTCGCGATAGCCCCGAAACCCGGTTCAGCAATGGCGCCGATGCGGTGTTGACGTCGACACCGACAGCGTTGACACAGTCCTCGACCACACTGTCCAATTGTCGTGCCAGGGCGATCTGGCTGACATCGTGCTGGTACTGGCCGACGCCGATAGATCCGGGGTCGATTTTGACCAGCTCGGCCAGTGGATCCTGCAGGCGTCGGGCAATCGATACCGCGCCGCGAATTGTGACATCGAGGTCGGGGAATTCACGGGCCGCATACTCGGAGGCGGAGTACACCGATGCGCCGGCCTCGTTGACGATAACCCGGGTCAGCGCGAGTTCGGGGTGGGCCTTGATCAGCTCGGCGACGAAGCGATCGGTTTCGCGGCTCCCCGTACCGTTGCCGATGGCGATCAACTCGACCTGGTGCTTGCGACACAGTTGCAGCAGGGTGTGGGCGGATTCCTCGATGCGATTTTTCGGCGGCGTCGGATAGATGGTGCAGTGATCCAGCACTTTCCCGGTGGCGTCGACCACGGCGACTTTGACCCCGGTGCGCAGGCCGGGATCAAGGCCCATCGTGGCGCGGGCTCCCGCCGGCGCCGCCATTAACAAGTCCTTGAGGTTATCGGCGAAGACGACAATAGCCTCCTGTTCGGCTGACTCGCGCATCTTCGAGAGAAGGTCGGTCTCCAGGTGGGGCAGCATCTTGACGCGCCAGGTCCAGCGCACGACTTCAGCCAGCCAGGTATCGGCCGCACGCCCCTGCTGTTGTATCTGCCAGTGTCCGGCGATACGCGTCTCCCCGGGGTGGATGGCGCGGTCCGCGGCATCGGGCAGGGTGATGGAGAGTGTCAGAAAGCCCTCGTTGCGACCGCGAAGCATGGCCAGCGCGCGGTGTGACGGAACCTTGCGAATCGGTTCGTCGTGTTCGAAGTAATCGCGAAATTTAGCGGCCTCGCGCTGCTTGCCCTCGATCACTCGGGCGCACAGTTGGCCGTCATCGAGCAGCATCTGCCGGAGATTGCCCACCAGGTTGGCGTCCTCGGCAAAACGCTCCATTAAGATATATCGGGCGCCCTCCAGTGCGGTTTTGGGCAGATCGATGTCGTGCTCTGGGTTGAGATAGGCGGCGGCACGCTGCTCCGGTTCCAGGCTCGGGTCTTGTAACAGTGCGTCTGCCAGTGGTTCGAGCCCGGCTTCGCGGGCCTTTTGCGCCCGGGTGCGACGTTTGGTCTTGTAGGGCAGGTACAGGTCCTCCAGTCGGGTTTTGGTGTCTGCTGAAATAATCTGTTGCTTCAGCTGCTGATCCAGCTTGCCCTGCTCTGCAATACTCTCGAGGATTGCCTCTCTTCGCTGGTCCAGTTCCCGCATATAGCGCAGGCGCTCCTCGAGGGTGCGCAGCTGTGTGTCATCCAGCCCACGGGTGACCTCCTTGCGGTAACGGGAGATAAACGGCACGGTGGCGCCCTCGTCCAACAGCGCGATAGCCGCTTTCGCCTGCATATTGTCGATGTTGAGTTCTGCGGCGATGCGTTGTGCTATTTCCATTGCGTGGTAACCTTTGGCTGGCAAAAAAAGCAGCCATTATGCAGTACGGTTTGCGGGATAGCGATATTGACAAATTTAATATCGATCGCGGCGACGCCGCTGTTTACTAGCAGATTCTCGGTAGTTGCTCACCTGACAACATCGGTAGAAACCTCTGTGTATCCCATTGCGAGCGCAGGCGAACGAAGCCTTTTTCCTCGCTGTCGAATGTGCCGATCCGCGTCGCATCCGGCCCAAGTGCCTGTAACGCCGCATCGACAGCGGATTGGGGAAGGATGCAGATAAATCGGCCTTCATTCGCCAAATAATGGGGTTCGAGCCCGAGGATTTCACAATACGAGGCCACCCGGTGATTTACCGGGATGCTGGCTTCGTCGATGACGATGCCGAGATCTGCAGCTTCGGCCAGTTCATTCAGCGCCGAGGCCAGGCCTCCCCGCGTCAGGTCTCTCAGGCAGTGCACATCGATTTGCCGGTCGATGAGACTTTGCACCGGCCCGTCCAGCGGAGCAAGGTCACTGTCTATCCCGACCTCGGCGGAAGTGCCGTCGCGAGAGCTCATAATTGCGACGCCATGCCGGCCTATATCGCCGTTGATAATGATCGCATCGCCTGCCGCTATTCTGCCGGGCCGAATGTCCAGGTCGCCCGCGACCTCGCCAATTCCGCTGGTATTGATAAAGATCTGGTCGCCCTTGCCGCGTTCCACGACCTTGGTGTCTCCCGTTACAATTTCTACCTGTGATTGCTCTGCCGCATGGCGGATGGACAGCAAAATGGACTCGAACAGCTCGAGTGATAGCCCCTCTTCAATGATAAAAGCCAGGCTCATGTATCTGGGTTTGGCGCCTGCCATCGCCAGGTCATTGATAGTTCCGCAGACGGCAAGCTGCCCGATATCACCCCCCGGAAACTGAACAGGATTTACCACAAAGGAATCGGTAGTCATTGCGATACGGCTGCCGGGGGAGTTTACGACAGTGCTGTCGTGTAGAATGGCCGTCGGATCTTTATACAGTGGTTGTATATATTTTTGAATGAGTTGATGCATGAGTTTGCCACCCCCGCCATGACTCATCGAAATCTTTTCGCTCTCGTGCGCCGGTCGGGGACAATGGAACTGCGTTGAAATTGTCGCGTGGGGTTTTTCCATAATGAATACCTAATGCGAGCTACGTCGAGAGTATTGATAAAAGGCCGAGCAAGCTCCCTCTGCTGAGACCATGGGCGCGCCAAGGGGAGTTTCGGGGTGACACGTCCGTGCGAAATGCGGGCATGCAGAGGGTTTAAGAAGCCCTTGCAAAACTTCGCCCGCGTGGCAGTCACTTACATTGGACGGGGGGCGGGATTGCGTATTAAATCTTGCTTCGGCATCGAACCGGGAGTATGGCCCTTTCAGCGCCAGGCCGCTCCCCGGTATCATACCCATCCCGCGCCAATCCATGTCGGTGACGGCAAAGACCTCCGCAATCATCTTCCGGGCGCTGGCATTGCCGTTTTCCCTGACCGAGCGGGCGTATTGATTGTGAACGCCACAGGTTTTTGATTCCAGCATGTTTACGCAGCGACTAATACCCTCGAGAATATCGACGGGCTCAAATCCGGTGACCACTATTGGAATCGAAAACTCTTGTGCGAGCTCATGATATTCCTCGAGCCCGGTAACGGTGCAAACATGCCCCGCTGCGAGGAATCCCTGGATTTTACAGTCCCGGTTGGAAAGAATGGCGCGCATTGCCGGTGGCACCAGGACATGGGAAACAATCACTGAGAAATTGCCAATAGCCTCCTTGTCGGCCAGGTAGATCGGCATGGCATTGGCGGGTGCGGTTGTTTCGAACCCCACGGCAAAAAACACAACCTCTTTATGCGGATTTTTCCTGGCGATCTCCAGGGCGTCCATGGGGGAGTAGATGATTCTGACATCGGCTCCATCCGTCTTTGCCTGGAGAAGGCTTTGGCCCGAGCCTGGAACGCGAAGCATATCGCCATAGGAGCATACGATGACCTTGTCGAGTTGTGAAATGCTGATCGCCGCGTCAATTTTTGCCTCGGGGGTGACGCAAACAGGACAGCCCGGGCCGTGAACAAGATCAATGGTTCCTGATAGTGCCTGGTCAATCCCGGCCTTGACGATGTTATGGGTTTGGCCGCCGCAAATTTCCATGATGGTCCAGGGCGAGCTGGCACTGTGCTTGATGTTGGATACCAGGCCCTTTATGGCGTCAGGGTGCCGATACTCACTTAGATATTTCATTCCATTTCCTTCAAATAGCTGAAGGTCAATTTTGCAGCTTCCTCGTCCAGCTTGCTGATCGCAAATCCGACATGGACGATGACGTAGTCACCCGGTTCCGCTTCGGGAACATAAGTCAGGTTTACCTCTTTTGTGATCCCATCAAAATCCACCATGGCTGTCTTTATCAGGTGATCGTGGTTGTTGATGGTAATGATTTTGCCGGGGATAGCCAAACACATATTTATTCTCCCATCCGGTAAAGGCTGTAGGCAATCTGCCCGACAGCCAGCCCCGCGTCATTCGGCGGAATCTGCTGGTTGCGAAGCACCTGGTGACCGCTTGCCTGAAGCCTGCTTGTCGTCAACCCGGTGAGAAAGTCGTTTTGAAATACCCCGCCGCCGAGAATCACCGTCTTCGGTGTCATTTCGCCGGCCACCTGTTCGATGGCGGACACCAGGGTGTGGTGAAACCGTGCCGCAATTTCACTTACGCATACATTCTCTGCCCTCTGTGCGATGAGCTCTCTAAAGGCCGGCCGCCAGTCTATGAAAGTCATATCTCCGCTATCTATGGTGTCAATCCGGCACGGGGCGAATGCCAGGTCTTTATCCGCAACAGCCTCGACCAGCATGGCGGCTTGAGCTTCAAAAGTAACGCATTGCCTCAGATCCAGCAGTGAACACATTGCATCAAATAGCCGTCCGACGCTGCTGCACGGCTGCGTGCCGGATTCCTTTTCCAGTTCGCGGGCAAGAATTGATCGCTCAAAACCTGAAAGGGAATGAAGGCATTGTGCGCTACGGGCATTTTCAAGGGCGTCGGCATAGGATTTGCCAAAAATGCTGTAAGCGACAGAAAGAGCGCTATAGCGTGGATCCCTGGCGGCCCGGTCACCCCCCGGTAGTTGGAAGGGCAGAATGCCGGCGAATCGCGCAATAGATCTTGCTTCGGTGTCCAGGGTGAAAAATTCACCGCCCCAATTTTCTCCGTTCTCTCCCAGGCCTGTGCCATCCCAGGCGACACAGGTCGCCTCTCCCTGGAAGCCGTGCTCCAGGGCGCAGCTCATGATATGGGCCTTATGATGCTGAATGGGGATTATTTTGTTCTGCTGCCGATTGGCAACCAGGGTGGAACCATAGTCCGGATGCAGGTCGCAGAGTACCTCATCGCAGGAAAACTTCAGGGCCTCCTTGTAGGCTGCCAATTCCCGCTCAAAATAATTAATGGTTCCCAGGGACTCCAGGTCGCCGATATGCTGACTGTGGATGATACTCCTGTGAAGGTGCAGGGCGAAGGTGCTTTTGCTATGACCTCCCAGTGCCAGGCTATGCTCTCCCTGTAGTGAGGTAACAAAATAGTTCGGCGCGTGGCCCCGCCCGGTGCGAAACAGGACGGCCTTATTATCGATAACCCGTATTACCGGATCATCTGCGCGATGGTGAATATCCCGGTTGTGAATCAACAAGCCTTCAACTGTATTGGCGAGAGCTTTCAAGGCCTCGCTGTCATCGATCACCATGGGCTCGCCGGAGATGTTGCCGCTGGTAACCACCAGCGGCCTGCCGACGGCCTGCGATAACAGCAGGTGCAGGGGGGAGCAGGGGAGCATGAGCCCCAGGGTCGAAAGATCATAAACGATATTGGCTGCGATGCGCGCGTCCGGACGCTTGTTGAGAAGGACAATCGGGGCCGCCCGGGATGCCAGGGTTTCTTCCTCAAGCCTGGACGCCCGGCAGAGAAGCCTGGCGGCGGCGATATCCTCTACCATGACCGCGAAGGGTTTCTCGGGGCGGCGCTTGGCGTCTCGCAAGGCTTTGACGGCGTTCTCGTTGCCTGCATCGCAAAGTAGCTGATAGCCGCCAATTCCCTTGACCGCGACGATCTTTCCGCATTGCAAATATTCCGCCAGTGTGGCGATGGCTTGCTGATTTTTTGCCAGTACTTCTCCACTGGTGTTTATCAACTGGAGAGTGGGGCCGCAAGTTGCACAGGATATTGTCTGGGCATGAAATCGACGGTCGCC
>JAUXCW010000158.1 GCA_030618705.1 Gammaproteobacteria bacterium
GCTTCAGTCTGCGCTAAACGAGCCGCTTCTTCTTCCGCTGCAAGTCGATCTGCCTCGGCCTGCGCTAAACGAGCCGCTTCTTCTTCCGCAGCAATACGGTCAGCCTCAGCCTGCGCTAAACGAGCCGCTTCTTCTTCCGCTGCCAGGCGATCCGCTTCAGTCTGCGCTAAACGAGCCGCTTCTTCTTCCGCTGCAAGTCGATCCGCCTCGGCCTGCGCCAGACGGGCAGCCTCTTCTTCCGCTGCTAGACGTTTGGCCTCCCGGGCTTCTATTCGCTTACAAGTCCAGGCGCGCCACCCGCTCTGCTGAACGCTACAATCGAGGCTTAGAGCTCTTTCAAATCTGCTCGCGCTTCTGGCCTGCGCGACATCGGCAAAAATGAGGGATGATAATACCAGGCAAAGAATTGTGATCTTTCTCACGCTAGCTCTCCAATACTGAAGTACGGTCACTCAGAGTTTAGAGAACAGGGGGTAACAAGCGAGCGCTCAAGGGCTTATATCAGCACAATAGTTGAGAATTGCGACCAGTAACAAATACGCGGTGAGACACGGGAGAGATTTTGCTGATGTCGACTGGGTCCCAGAACGCCAGGCTAGGCCTCTATGACAGTAGCCAGATCGACGCCGGTCAGTTTTTGCACGGCTAATCGCGCATGTTCACGATCGGCGCTGCTTTCAGCTAACCGCTGCACACCACCAATACGTTTACCGGCGACGACATCCAGCGCCACACCCACATCCACGACTTCCTTGTCCTCCGCGTAGGCGTGAACCAGGGCATAGTCACAGAGGGTATTGATTAGGCGGGGAACACCGCCACTAAAATAGTAAATGGCAAGAATGGCGAATATATCAAAGATGTATCGACTTCCTCCGGCGACGCGAATCCTGTGCCTGACATATTGAACGGTCTCATTGGAGCTCAAGGGTTTGATATGATACTCGGCCGACACGCGCTGGGCGATTTGTGACAGTTCCGGCTTGCGTAATATCCCCAGCAATTCCGGCTGGCCAACCAGGATAATTTGTATCAGCTGATCTTTGTCCGCGTTGATATTCGACAACAGTCGAAGCTCTTCCAGCGCATCGACGTCAATATTTTGCGCCTCGTCAACGACCAGAACGACCCTGCGCCCCTGGGAAAATTCCTTGATAAAAAAATTCTGTAAATCGCGGTACAACGAAACCCGATCTCGCCCCTCGTGGGGAAGCTCATAGGCAGAGGCGACCCATTGCATAAGATCACTATACGATCTATGCGTATTGGTTATCGACCCTATGGTGAGTTGGCTAATATCGATGTTGCGAAGCAAATAGCGGACAAGGGTGGTTTTACCCGCGCCGACATCACCGGTGATTACGGTGATGCCATTCTGTTCGAGCAAGCCGTACTCCAGCATGGCAAGCCCGGCCCGATGCTCGCTGGATAAGTACAGGTAATCGGGATCTGGAATCAGGCTGAATGGTTTTTCAACCAGGCCAAAATGGTTTTCATACATGGTTAGTCAGTGCGCATCCGGAAACTACAATTTTCTCAGCAGGGTGGAAATTATTCCGCCGATACATCTTGCCATGAATCCCAGCCTGCGCCAGGATACGTGCCCTCTTCAAAAACACGCGTTTTCCGGGCACTAGCTAAATATCGCGTCACTCGATAAGCCCTGGCGCTCGAGGATCTCACGCAAGCGCTTGAGTGCCTCGACCTGGATTTGGCGAACACGCTCCCGGGTCAGGCCAATTTCGTGGCCCACTTCTTCCAGGGTGCTGGGCTCATAGCCCCGCAGGCCGAATCGGCGGGCAATAACCTCGCGTTGCTTCTCGGTGAGTTCATCCAGCCAGGTGCCGATACTGTCGTTCATATTGGTATCCTGCAACAACTCTGCAGGATCCGCCGCCTGGTCGTCGGCGATGGTATCGAGTACCGATTTATCTGAATCCGGGCCTACCGGAGTATCGACCGAGGTCACGCGCTCGTTCAAGCCGAGCAGGCGCTTTACCTCATCCACGGGTTTATCCACCATCTGGGCGATATCTTCCGGCGTCGGTTCGTGATCGAGGCGCTGGGTCAATTCGCGAGCAGCGCGCAGGTAGACATTGAGCTCTTTGACCACGTGGATCGGCAACCTGATGGTGCGCGTCTGGTTCATGATCGCGCGCTCGATGGTCTGTCGTATCCACCAGGTGGCGTAGGTGGAAAAGCGAAAACCACGCTCCGGGTCAAATTTCTCCACGGCTCTTATCAGGCCAAGATTGCCCTCTTCTATCAGGTCGAGCAGGGTCAGACCCCGGTTGATATAGCGCCGGGCAATTTTGACCACCAGCCGCAAGTTGCTCTCAATCATCCGCTGTCGGCCAGACTCCTCTCCACGCTGGGCCATGCGGGAAAACAGCACCTCTTCTTCCGGTGTCAGTAGCGGCGAAAAGCCTATTTCGTTGAGGTAGAGTTGGGTGGCATCCAGGGTCTTCTCAAATTTCTCGGCAATAACGCTATCGCTGTCGCTATCGATATTTACCGTCTTTTCAGCGCTAGTCTTGGTCTTGGCCTTGGCCTTCGCCGCAGGTAAATAACCGTCCGCTTTGGATGCTGCCCGGTGCTTTTCCCCTTGTCCGTTCATTAATTCTACCCCGCTCCTGTTAGTTTATTTTTCTGGCGTTCTTATGACGTCTATTATGCCTGTTAACGGCGCGGCAACAGTTTCAGTGGGTCTAGCGTCTTGCCGTCCCGCCGGATCTCAAAATGAAGTATAGCCTGTCCGCCATTCTTGCTACCCATATTCGCAATCTGCTGGCCTTTTTTGACCTTGTCACCCTCTTTTACATAGGCGCTCTGGTTATATGCATAGGCACTCAAATAGCGCGTGTCATGCTTGACGATCACCAGTAAACCGTAAGCTTTAAGACCCCTGCCCGCATAGACCACTTTACCGGATTTAGCCGCGACTACAGGCTGACCTATTTTTCCTTGAAAATCAATACCCTTATGCAAGTTTCCTGAACCGGAATAGAACCGGCTGACCGAACCCGAAGCAGGCCACTTCCAGGCCTCGGTATTGGTCGCCGGCAAACCGGAGGCACTGCGACTAACTGCCGCCGCAGAGCCGGTGGAGCCACCGCCAGCGGGGGCCGGCGCCGGTGCCGCCCGAATCCGGAGCTTGTCCCCAACCCCTATGGTGTAAGGGCTGCGCAGTCCATTGGATCTGGCCAGGGCATGGTAATCCAGGCCATAGTTCCAGGCGATGGAATACAGGGAATCCCCCGGCTGCACCACATAATACCCGCTGTTATTGAGCCGGCCCTCGCTGCGCTCGACCACCGGCACCTTGTCCGGGTTATGGCCGCAGGAGACCAGGCCGAGCACCGCAACGAGCACCAGAACCCGCAATCGATCGACCCTACTGTGCCGGCCCACGCGCTGAACCGGAAAACTTCTCCAGCCCCAGTACCAGGATCACACCCAGGCAAACCAGCAGGATCACCAGTAACACCTGGGGATCCTGCCCTGTCACCTCCGAGAAACGCTCGGGGCTGACATTGAGTTGTTCCAGCGGTTTTTGTTTTCCCGAGCCGCTGGTGTAATAACTGATGACTTCCTTCCACGGCCAGATAAGATAGAGCGAACCGATAAGAAACCCTGTCAATGCAGCCAGCATGGGATCGTGGTGATGCTCCAGCAGCCAGCCGAGCACATGGGAAAACAGCAGGATTCCAACCACGCAACCGGTCATAAATACCAGCAACACAGCCAGGTCCAGTTGATGGACCGCCTGGAGAATGACGCTGTAGGCACCGAGCAATACCAGGATAAAGCTGCCGGAAATGCCGGGCAGAATCATCGCGCAAATCGCTATCGCACCACACATAAACAAGTAGGCGGTGCTAACCTCCACCTCGGCCGGCCTCGCCAATCCGATGGTTACCGCGAAGGCTGCGCCCAGGCACAACAGGACCATGGCGGCGATACTCCATTGCGATACCTGGCGGGTAATGTAGATGGAAGAGGCGATGATAAGCCCAAAGAAAAAAGCCCATATCAAGACCGGCTCATTGAGCAACAGCCAACTGATGACCCCCGCCAGCAACAGCACGCTGGTGCCGATACCGGCTATCAGCGCCACCAGGAAGCCTCCGTCGGCCCGTTGCCAGCACTCCTGCCACTTGCCCTGGAAGAGCAAGCTGAACCATTGCAAATTGACCGAACGGATAGCCTGGATCAAGCGCTCGTAGATCCCGGTAATAAACGCAATGGTGCCCCCGGACACCCCGGGCACGACATCGGCTGCACCCATGGCCATGCCCTTGAGGTAAATTATCAACCACTGCATTTACATGTCTCCTGAAGCTTGCCTACACCCATATTATGATCAACTGACCGTACCGCTCAGGAAGGGCACAAAATTGACCCCTTCGATAACCTGGCAGTCGAAGCTGGACCCTTCGCGGGTCACCAACACCAGCTCCTGTTGCCCGGCATCGCCCACCGGCATGACCAGGCGGCCTCCCGAGGCCAGTTGTTGCAGTAGTTCCGCCGGGACTTTTTTCGGTGCGGCCGCGGAGAGAATTCCGTCGAAGGGCCCCTCCCGCTCCCATCCCAGGCCGCCGTCGCTATGCTTGCACAGCGCGTTATAAAGTTTTAACCCCGCGAGGCGTTTTTTCGCGCGCAGCTGTAGCGGTTTTATTCGCTCCACAGAATAGACGTGTTCGACCAACTGGGCCAGTACCGCCGTCTGGTAGCCGGAACCGGTACCCACTTCCAGAACTTTCTTCAGTGGACCACCCGCCAACAGTAACTGGGTCATGCGCGCCACGATATAGGGCTGGGACAGGGTTTGTGAAAAGCCGATCGGCAGCGCGGTATCCTCGTAAGCGCGATGGGCGAGGGCCTCGTCGACAAACAGGTGCCGTGGCGTTTGCCGCATCACTTCCAGGACTTTATAGTCATCGATACCACGATCCGCGAGACGCTGAATCAAGCGATCGCGGGTTCGGGGCGAGGTCATGCCAATGCCGTTTACAGTCGCGCTGTTCATTATTGTCGTTCCATTTTACTGGCCTTCTCCCACACCGGACGGTGTGGCGGAAGGCGAATGCTGCCGATATTGACTGAATTGCCCCAGCGCCGCCAGCATCGAGGTGGCGTAGACTCCGCGGCCCAGGGTAAAGTCCAGCTGCACGGTACGCGGGTCGAGCCAGCGCCATTGCAGATCACCAGGCCGCGCTCGCAGGGGGCGCCTGGCCGGCTTGGCCTGTAGTCGATGCACCACGGCCAGCGAACTTTCGTGCTCCTCGATAACCGCTTGTTCAAGCGCTCGCGCTTCGCCCGCGGTGGCGATATCACCCACACCACACAGTGCCCCGGTGGGATGAATCTCCTGTGCCGCCAGACGAGCCTGCAACTCCACGACATCATCCACCGGGCCGAAAAAACTGTTGCTGCCATCGAGGTTGATAAGATCCCCGGGTATGGCCTTGTCCCAATTCGCCAACTGCTCCCGACGGGCCAGGATGCGATTGAATATCAGTGCCCTGGCGGCGGACAGCGCCATGGCCTGTTTGCCGGACAAGCGTCCCTTACGAACCGGCCCCAGCGATTGCGCCTTGCACAGATTACTACCATCACGTCCGAAGCGCTGCTCGCCGAAGTAATTGGGGAAACCGCCGTCGAGCAATTTTTGTAATCGCCGGTCATAACAGGCGGTGTCCCCATCCACTTCTCGCAGCACAATGCGGAACTGGTTGGCACTATGCGCTCCGATTCGCAGCTTGCGCCGATGGCGGGTATTGCTCTCGATACACAGGCTTTCGGACTCCAGGCAGGACCAATCGGGCTCACTGCTTCCCGGCAGGTAGACACTGAACCACTGCGTGGTGATCGCCTGGCGATCCTTGAGACCTCCGTAGCCGACATGGTGCCTGGGAACACCCGCCAGCCGGGCAATCGCCTGCTGGACATCCCGGGTATTGTGTCCTCGCTTGCGAATCTTCAGGAAGACATGCTCACCCTCCCCCTCCGGCCGGAACGGCAGGACCTCTCGCACGACAAAGTCCTCCGGCTGCATTTTATAGACACCGCTCAAAACCTCATTCACGCCCGCGGATACGATCTCAGCCACCCCTGGGCACCAATAACACGACCGCGTGGCAGGCTATTCCCTCTTCCCTGCCGACAAAACCGAGTTTCTCAGTGGTGGTTGCCTTGACGTTGATCGCAGAGCGATCGACCTGTAAATCCCCGGCAAGCAATCGGCACATGGCATCGACATGGTCCGCGAGACGCGGCGCCTCGGCAATGACGGTTATATCGGCATTGCCCAGCAAATAGCCACGGGACTGCACCAGGCGATGACAGTGTGCCAATAGCTCCCGGCTATCAATGCCCCTGTAGCGTGGATCGGTATCGGGAAAATGCACACCGATATCGCCTTCGGCGGCAGCGCCCAACATGGCGTCACAGAGTGCGTGGAGCACCACGTCACCGTCGGAATGTGCGACCAGGCCCCGGGAATACGCAATCCTCACCCCACCCAATACGACGTGGTCGCCAACGCCAAAGCGGTGCACATCGTAGCCGTGACCTATTCGCATTCTGCAACACCCCGATTGGCGATATACCACCCAGCGAGGGACAGGTCCTGGGGGTAGGTGATTTTGATATTCGATGCCGGGCCCTCAACCAGCATCGGATTGTATCCCAGGCGCTCCAGCGCCATGGACTCGTCCGTCACGGCAGCCCCCGCATCCCTGGCCTTGTACAGGGCTTCGCGCAGCAAGCCGTAGCGAAATATCTGCGGCGTCTGCGCCAGCCAGAGTCGCTCCCGGGGAAGCGTCGCCTCGATCTCCCGCCGCGGGCTTGCCTGCTTCACGGTATCCGTCACCGGCCGGGCGAGAATACCGCCGACGGCGTGTTGCGACACTCGCGCCAGCAATTGCTCCACGGCGGCACTTTCGATGCAGGGTCGGGCGGCATCATGTACCAATACCCAATCCTCTGCGGCAGCCCTGCAATCCAGCTTGTCGAGGGCTGCCAGAACCGAGTCCGCCCGCTCCGCTCCACCGACAACCAGGGTGAGCCGATCATCATCGACCAGGGACAGCCGCGATACCCGCTTGTCATCGGGGTGCACTGCCAACACCAGGCCCTTGAGGCCGGCGACGCCCAGCAGCGCTTCACAAGCGTATTCGAGCAGCGTGCGCCCGGCGATTTGCAGATACTGCTTGGGCGTCTCGCTAGCCATTCGCGCCCCGATCCCCGCCGCCGGAATAACCGCCCATAGCGACTCCGTGGCAGCGACGGCTGAGTGTTCTGCGGATGGCCGGCCCGCCACTGTCATTGCGCTTGTTCCGGGATATAGAGGAAAAAGGTTTCGCCGCGTTTGATCATACCCATTTCTTCGCGGGCTTTTTCTTCAAAACCCTCCGTCCCCTGCTGCAACTCCCTGACTTCGATTTCCAGCTGATAGTTGCGAGCCGCCATCGCGGCATTGTGTGCTTGCTGCTGCTCGATCTCCCGCTGCAGTGCATTTATTTCCGCCAGGCTACCCGACCCCAGCCAAACCCGGTACTGCAGGCCCAGCACGATCAGGGCAAGTAAAAACCATAACCACTTCACGGCACAAACTCGACAAAAGCCATCGGGTTAGACGGAAGGACACTTTTACAAGCGCAAAGCCGACAAGACAAGGCGTCCACTATTACAGTTGGGCAAGGAAGCGGGGCTCCCAGCCCAGGACTCGCCGTAAA
>JAUXCW010000070.1 GCA_030618705.1 Gammaproteobacteria bacterium
TAGCGAGTCGGCTTGGATCCACCCGAGCTCCGGCCGCTCCGGGAGGATTTTTTCTTGCTGGTTCCGACATTGGTGAGACGCTTGAACGAAACCGTCGGATCATCCATGGTGCCGCTCAAACTGTAGACGGCACTGGTGAGTTTTTGCAGTTGTTTCTCGAATACCTTGCCGGCGACAAATACACCGGCGGCCAGGGGAATACCGCCAGGCAAGGTCAGCGCAACGACCCACGGCAGGTTGGCGGTTATCGGCAAGGCCACCACCATTTCCGCGTCAATGGCGCCGCTGATGAAATTAAAATCACCGGTCATCTTCAAGCTGCTGCTGGGACCCTCGACGACCAGGGGCTCGACCATGGTCAACTCACCCCGGTCGAACATCAGGATACCCACGATCCTGTCGTAGCTCAGGCCCTTCTTGTACATGTCGGAGAAGTCCAGCCTCAGCCTCCGCGCCAGGTTATTGATATTCAATATCCCCACCAGCTTCAGCGCCTCGGCGGCAGTACCGGAGGTCTGCTGCAACTGTCCTTGGCGAACGGTGAGAAACATATCCCCGGCGACTACCGGCAAATCGATCGCATCGGGCGCGCCATCCCAGTGAAAATAGACAATGACTTCAGCTGACTCGCTCACCACACCGGCATCGTAGCCCCAGTGGGAAAACAGGTCATCGAGGTTTCCTGCACGCATCATGCCCTGCAAGCGGCTGCGATGTACCCCGCCGTCGAGCGTCCAGTCCAGTTCAGCGCCCTCGGCGATATCGAGGCCGCCGAATATAGCACCGGCCACGGTAATGGTAAGCCCTCTTACCGCGACGCCCTTTTCCTCCGGTTTGAGCTTGAAACGCCAGCTCCCCATGTTCTTGTCACCAATACTGAACTCCCCAATCACCACGTCCGCCGCCGGTAGCTCTGCCGGGTCCAGGGAGGCCATCCCCGCCGACCCCGGGGAAGCCACATCGCTGAGGGGCATACGCAGGTGTGCCAGATCGATGCTGAACTCGCCATCGTCGACCGGTAGATCGACCGTACCCTGTAGCCGCGGATGTTCGATGCTGACCCGCCAGCGCTGATCGAAGACTCCAATATTCAGCAGCGGGTTCTCGACCTCCTGGCCATATGCTCGCAGTCGGCCAATGGAGAGTTCTTCTACCCGCAGCAGGTCCTGCGGCGCGGTGGATGACTCGCCGGCCAGGCGGGTAAACTCCGCCAGTGTATCCACCCACTGGCTCAAATCGGCCTGTGCCAGGGCGCCGCTCAATCGAATTCCGCTCGCCGGCAAATCGGGCACTGTATCGCTCCCCAGCCATATCCCCGCTCGCGGTTCATCCTCGCTGATATCGAAACAGCCAGCCGCCAGGCTGCCGTAGTGAAGCTCGCCACGACCGACATCCGCCAGGCTGATATCCAGCGACGTAGTCACCCGCCGACCCACCGTCTTGCCGAAGGGCGCAGGCAGGGCGAATTCGACGCCGACCAGGTCGGAGCGAATGTTGAGGTTCGATGCCTGCGACTTGTCGCCCGCCGCTACGATGGTCAATTCAGCCTGCATCATGGCGCTGCCGCTGGCGAGCCCGAGTGCGGGGCTGTCCAACCACTGGTGCAGGCTCTCTACCGCGACTTCGCCCTCTGCCCGCAGTAGCATTGGTGGCATACCGGCCTCGGTGGCGGGGCCGGGACCGACACTGGCCACCAGGGTCTTCCCCCACAACTTGCCGCGAAGCCGTTTTGCCGTTACGCCCTCCGCGCTGCGATAGCGCATTTTGCCCTGCAAATCAGTAAAGCCGAGGCCCAGGCCCTTATTGTCCAGCTCGACACCCTTCAATTCACCGTCGACAGCAATGCTCGTCGCAGGGGATGACGCCATGGGAATGTCGAGGTCGAGCCGGGCGCTGTATTTCCCCCGGGCATTCCAGCTTTCGAAGGCCCCAGCGGTGGCGTCTCGCAGCGGCGACTCATTCAGCAGGCGGATCAAGTCACTCGCCGGCCCCTCCAGCTGGCCAGTGATATCCAGCCAGGGCACCCCGTCGCGCTGATTGAGTTCAACCTGCACATTCGAGAGCTTCGAATCCATAATTTTTGCTTGTGGTGCCTGCGCATGCAGGTAGCCATCGGACAGTACCAGGTGGACCTCTGCCTGCTCCAGCAGCGGCCAGTCAGGCTGGTAACGCAGGTGCGCCTCCCGCCCATCGAGAAACAGCTGAACTGTCTTGTCCAGGGGATTGGGACTGGTCAGGGCACCGTAGTAAATAAATCCCAACTCATCGACCCGGGCTGATTTGACACTACTTTCGAGCCAGGACCGCAGCTTTTTACTGAGGATTTTCGGGATATAACGGTTTCGGTATTTCGCATCGGTATCCTGCAAACCGATCATCAGCGACATCCGGGGGTAGTCGCCCTCCGTGGCCACAAGCGGAATGTCCAGGTCCAGCTGACCCATGCCGGTACCGAAATCGCCATGCAGCTTGATCGGCCCGCTGTTGACTTTTACCCGCTCACCGATTCGCCAGCCGACCTGGGTGTCGACACCGGCAAAATCCAGGGGCACATCGTAGAGCCCCGGGAAGTCCAGTTGCAGGTAGCTACCGTCCAGGTCGACCCTGCCGTGTTTCAGGCCGGCCTCGACATAGCCGTCGATGGAGCGGGCGCCCGGCGCGCCTTTCCAGGATTCCAGCGCCGCGTCCTCGAGATTTGCCCGAATACGAAACTCCGACATGCGGTCTTTTTGCAGCGGAATGTCCAGGTGTATATTGCGCAACTTACCCCGGGGCTTCAGTGTCTCGAACACCGTGACCAACTGCTCCGGCAACTGCCGGCTATCGATCGCACCCTCCACCAGGGGCTCGATACTGGCCGAACTCAGCTGCACAGCGAGATCCCGGCGCCCGCCATCCAGGCTAAACTCCACCTCCGGGAAACGATAGTCTATACCCGTCCAGCGGAACCCCAGGTCCTGGATTCGCCCCGCAATACGACCGTCGAGAGACATTTCAAGCATAAAGTCGAAATCCAGGGCCTTGAGATCGGGCACCTCGCGTTCCAGCATCTGGCTCAAGCGCCAATCCGAGGTGATCAGGGTACCGCTGGTTTCCATACCCTCGTCCAACTGCCAATCCAGCCACACTTCTCCCGACAAACGCGGCGGCAGTTTTTTATACCACTGGGCGAGGAGTGGTTTGACCGTGTCCATACTCACCTTGTCCAGGGTCAGGTAGCTTCGCAGCGAGCGCGGATCGTCCAGCCAGCCCTCGAATTCAGCGGCCAACCGCAAGCTGGGTCGCCCCTGTTCTTTCAGTTCCAGGCTCAATTGTGACAGGTCCAGACCCTGGCGCAGCACCAGGCTGAGTGACTCGATACTGTGTCGGGGGTGGTCGGGTAACCAGACGCCGATCTGCAGCTGGGCCAACTCCAGCAAATCGATTTGCTTGACAAACGCCGCTGCCGCCGCCCCTGCCCAGCTGGAATCCGCGTTGCGACCGATACCCTTCAGGCCCCAGGCGCCGGTCGCCGACCGGCCGAGCTCGACATCCACCTTTACCAGGGAAACCGTCCGGGCCAGCGGCGTGCGGTGATACAGCGTCTCGATTAAATCGAAATAGACCGCGAGGTGCTCGGCCCGCACCACCACGTCTCCATCAGGGTTGAAGAGGCGAAAGTTTTTCACCCGTACCACCGGTGACAGGCCCCGCCATTCGCCCTCGAGGCTTTCCAGCTCAAACACCAGCTCGGTATGGGCGCGAACCTGGGCCAAAATCTGTTGCTGGTACTCGCCCAGCTGCGGCATATAGTAGCGGCCCAGGCTGACAACCAGGGCCAGCGTCACCAGAGCCAGGGTCAAGACACCCCAGAAGAGACGATTGATGAAACGGAGAAAGGATCGAAGCATGGGGCTCGCGCGTTTATTCAATCGATGTCGGATGCTTAGAGAAGTATGACATCGTACTGTTCCTGAGAATAAACGGTCTCGACCTGAAACTGAATAGTGGCACCGATAAATTCCGCCAGATCCGCGACATGGGCCGAGTCTTCGTCCAGCAAACGATCGATCACTCCCTGTGCCCCCAGCACAAGAAAATTGCGGTTTTCATAGGCCCTGGCCTCACGCAGGATCTCGCGAAAAATCTCGTAACAGACGGTCTCCGCGGTTTTTACCGTACCCCGCCCCTTACACACCCCACAACTCTCGCACAACACATGCTCCAGGCTCTCGCGGGTCCGCTTGCGCGTCATCTGCACCAGACTGAGCTCGGATATGCTGGCGATTGCAGTCTTGGCATGATCCTTTACGAGAGCCTTCTCCAGCGCCCGGATAACCTGGCGCTGGTGCTCGGCATCGCTCATATCGATCAGGTCGATGATAATCATACCACCCAGGTTGCGCACCCGCAGCTGCCTGGCCAGGGCATTGACCGCCTCGAGATTGGTTTTAAAAATAGTCTCTTCCAGATTGCGGTGGCCGACAAAAGCGCCGGTATTGACGTCAATCGTGGTCAGAGCCTCCGTCTGGTCGATAATCAGGTAACCACCTGACTTGAGCTTGACCTTGCGTTCCAGTGCCTTCTGGATTTCATCCTCGACACTGAACAGGTCCATCAGCGGGCGCTCGCCGATATAGTGTTCGATACGATCGACCACCTCCGGGGTGAAGGAGCGCGCAAACGCCTCTACCTCCAGAAACACCTCCCTGGAATCGATGCGGATTTTCTCCACCGGGGGCCGGACCAGGTCGCGAATGGTGCGCATGGGCAACGGTAAATCCTGGTAGACGATACCGGGCGCCGCCACATCGCCGCGATGTCCCTGGATCAAATCCCACTGCTTTTGTAAAAACATCATATCGGCGCGAAGTTCGTCCGCCCCCACACCCTCTGCGGCCGTGCGCACGATAAAGCCACCGGCTATCGCCATTGAATCCTGACCCTGTAACGTAAGCACGCAATCACGCAGGCGCTGCCGCTCACCCTCGTCCTCGATGCGCTGGGATATGCCGATATGGTCGGTGTCGGGCATGTAGACCAGGAAGCGGGAAGACAATGACAACTGGGTCGTCAAGCGCGCGCCCTTGGTGCCGAGGGGGTCCTTGGTGACCTGTACCACCAGCTCCTGGCTCTCCTGCACCAGCTGCCGAATATCGGCCGCCGCCATGCCGCCTTGCTGCGCGGCCCCGGACTCCAGCCCCCGGGCAGTACCCCGGGAGAAATCGCCGGCATGGATAAAGCTGGCCCGCTGGAGGCCGATATCGACAAAGGCCGCCTGCATACCGGGCAAGACCCTCACCACCACACCCTTGTAGATATTGCCGACGATGCCGCGATTGGCGCTGCGCTCGATATATATCTCCTGCATGACGCCGTTGTCGACCACCGCCACCCTGGTCTCCGCCGGGGTGACGTTTATCAGGATCTCTTCACTCATATCATTACCATCGGCATTTCAACGCAGGGATACCCGGTAGACATAGCGCATCAGCACCGAAAATAGTGGCCAGACCAGTGCACTGCTCAATGCCGCCGCTAAAAAATACAAGTGTCGAGCCGGCGAGGATGTCAGGCTCTGCACCCAGTAACCGACCAGCAGGTGCAGCCCAACCAGTACGAACACCAGGGCGGCTTGTTGTGGCGCGGTGAAATTGCGCATTCTCTGGTAGAGGCCGTGGCAGATGAAAGCAAGTATGGCCAGGCTCAAAGCATTTTGCCCCAGGGTAACTCCCGCGATACCGTCCAGCAGCAAACCGGTAAACCACGCATAGGCGACACCGACCCGCTCGGGCAATGTAATCGACCAGAAAATGACGACCATCGCCGTCCACTCCGGACGAAACCAGTTGTACGGATAGTCGATGGGGTAGACCGCCAGTAGAAACGACGCCAGCACCGTGAGACTGACCATCCAGTAACTTCCGACAACGGTCACGGTGTCTCAAACGCCCGGTTTCGCTGCTCGCCCCTGAACACCACCAGCACATGGCGACTCTGGCTCAGCCTCGCCATCGGCGTTGCCTGCACGGTGAGGAAGGGTTGGCCCGGGTCGTGAACCACGGAGCTGACCGTCGCCACGGGGTAGCCCACCGGGAAGCGCCCACCGAGTCCGGAGCTGACCAGCAAATCTCCCTCCACGATGTCCGTGGTCGCCGCCACATGACGCAACTCGAGTACATCCAGTCGCCCGACACCCTCGGCCACCGAGCGCACGCCGTTGCGATTGATCTGTACGGGCACCGCATGGCTGGTATCGGCAATGAGCAGAATACGGGCACTGATGGGGCTGACCTCCACCACCTGCCCCATCAGGCCCTGTGCGTCTATCACCGGCTGGCCGACGCTGACATCGTGATTCCGGCCCTTGTCGATTATGATAATCTGCTGGTCGGGCCGGGGAGACAAGCCGATAATTTCCGCGATAAGCACATCGTCGGTCTTGAGCAGGGCGGTGGTGTTGAACAATTCCCGCAGGCGTGCGTTGTCCGCCACCAGTGCAGACATTTTAAGCATGCGGCCATTGAGGATGAGCGCCTCCTGCTGCAGCCGCTGGTTTTCTTCCAACATCGATTCCTGGCTTCCCCAGTTTTCCTCGTTCCACTGCATCACGCGGCCGGGCACACTGGTGAGCCAGTAGAACGGCGTGGCCACCACGTTAAAACCGGAGCGCAGGGCCACCAGGGCCTGGGAGTGATAATCGGTGGTTATGAGTAGCAGACCGAGCAAGCCCATTATCAGCATACGGGCGCTAACCGCTGACCCTTTGTTAAAAAGTGGCTTGATAATACATCCTCACGCAGCAACCCCGGATAGCATTGGCATATCTTCCAGCCGAGTCGTCAGAGGAACGGGGACTTCCAGGTCAGGACCGCGGTCGCTGTTCATAACAGCACCCGGCCTACTCGGTCGAGAGCAGGTCCAGGCTGTGCTGATCCATCATCTCAAGGGCCTTGCCGCCGCCCCGTGCAACGCAGGTGAGCGGGTTCTCCGCCACCACCACCGGCAGCCCGGTTTCTTCGCTCAGCAGGCGATCCAGGTCGCGCAGCAGCGCGCCACCCCCGGTCAATACAATGCCGCTGAGCGCAATGTCAGCAGCCAGTTCCGGCGGTGCTTGCTCCAGTGCGCGTTTGACCGAAGCCACGATGGCCTGCAAGGGCTCCTGCAGGGCCTCCAGTATCTCATCGCTATTGAGGGTAAAGGCGCGGGGCACCCCCTCTGCGAGGTTACGACCGCGCACGTCGATTTCACGGATCTCGGAACCGGGGAAGGCACAGGCGATCTCCATTTTGATGCGCTCGGCGGTGGCATCGCCAATCAGGCTACCGTAGGCACGACGCACGTAACCGGCAATCGCCTCGTCGAAACGATCGCCACCGAGGCGGATAGAATCGGAGTACACCACGCCGTTGAGGGAGAGAATGGCGATCTCCGTGGTGCCGCCGCCGATATCGACCACCATGGAACCGGTGGCCTCCTCGACCTTCATGCCGGCACCGATAGCCGCCGCCATGGGCTCCTCGATCAGCCTCACCTCCCTGGAGCCGGCACTCAGGGCCGACTCGCGAATGGCGCGCCGCTCCACCTGGGTGGACTGGCAGGGCACGCAAATCAATACCCGGGGGCTGGGGCGAATAAAGCTGTTCTTGTGCACCTTGCTGATAAAGTGCTGCAGCATCTTTTCGGTCACCTGGAAATCAGCAATGACGCCGTCCTTGAGCGGCCGAATCGCGATGATATTGCCCGGGGTTCGCCCGAGCATGCGTTTGGCATCTGTGCCCACCGCCTCAATAGACTTCTGCCCGTTGGCGAGAGTGCGAATGGCGACCACCGAGGGCTCATTGAGGATGATTCCCTGTTCCCTGACATAGATAAGTGTGTTTGCGGTGCCCAAATCGATCGACAGATCGTTAGAGAACAGACCTCTGATACGCTTGACTAACATCTAGCTTGATTACCCTAAAAAAAAGCATTGTTATAGGTATACAATATCGACCATCGGCGCCGACCTGTTGCCCCCCGAATGGGCCATCACTGTGCCCCGTAATACCGACTTTATTAAACCGGCTTTTTATCCCGCTGTTTTACTTCCCACCTGTGAGCAGAATAGCTGCCCCCGAATGGGGCGCCACTCTATCAACAGCAAGGATTTTCGGCAAGCCGCGAAATATGATAAGTTTAGCGTTTTATTGCCCACTGTCACCCGTAGCGGGCATTTGAGGGCTCAAAAATTGAGCAAGCGGCTGTTTCAACGACTCAGCGAGACGCCCCTCTCTATACAAAAGCTCTATCGAAAGCCTCGGGTGAGCCCGACGAAACCATTCAAAGAGATACCCATGAGTCTGGACAAGAACGACATACGCAAGCTGGCGGTCCTGGCCCGCATCGACGTCGACGATGCCATTATCGACGACGTCGCCAGTAAAATCTCCGACATTCTCGCCATGGTGGACCAGATGCAGGCGCAGGACACCAGCGCTGTCGAAGCCATGGCCAACCCGCTGGATGCGGTGCAACGGCTTCGTCGCGACGAGATCACCGAAACCGATCAACGGCAATCCTTCCAGGCCATTGCACCCGCCACCGAAGACGGGCTCTACCTGGTCCCTAAAGTAATCGATTGAATAAACTATGCATAAACTGACTATCGCCGGTATCGTCGAAGGGCTGGGCAGGGGCGACTTCTCCTCGGAAGAAATTACCCGCCACTACTTGCGGCGCATTGAGCAGCTCGACGCTCGTTACAACAGCTTTATCAGCGTCACCCCCGACCAGGCCGTAGCCCGGGCCAGGGCCGCTGACAAGCGCCGCAGCAAGGGGGATGCACCGCCCCTGTGCGGTGTGCCTATCGCCCATAAGGATATTTTCTGCACCGAAGGTATTCGCACCAGTTGCGGCAGCAAAATGCTCGACAACTTCGTCCCACCCTATAGCGCCACGGCGGTAGACAATCTGGCGCAGGCCGGGTGTGTCACACTCGGCAAGACCAATATGGATGAGTTCGCCATGGGCTCGTCCAATGAGACCAGCTTCTATGGCGAGGTGGGCAACCCCTGGGATACCGGGCGGGTACCCGGCGGCTCATCCGGCGGCAGCGCCGCCGCGGTTGCCGCCCACCTCTGTCCGGCCGCCACCGGCACCGACACCGGCGGCAGCATCCGCCAGCCGGCATCGTTGTGCGGCATTACCGGCTTGAAACCCACCTATGGCCGGGTCAGCCGCTACGGCATGGTCGCCTTTGCCTCCAGCCTCGACCAGGCCGGCCCCATGACCCGCAGCGCCGAGGATGCCGCCCTGTTGCTACAAGCCATGGCGGGCTTCGACCCCAGGGACTCCACCTGCAGCGACATAGAAGTGCCCGACTACAGCGCCGGGCTCGATAAGCCCATCGACGGCCTGCGCATCGGCCTGCCCAGGGAGTATTTCGAGCAGGGCCTCGATACCGGCACGGAAACCGCCGTTCGTGGCGCCCTGGCCGAACTCGAAGCCATGGGCGCCAGACTGGTGGACATCGACCTGCCCCACTCCCACCTGTCGGTGGCGGCGTACTACGTCATCGCGCCGGCGGAGGCCAGCGCCAATTTGTCCCGCTTCGACGGCGTACGCTATGGCTACCGCTGCAAAAACCCCCGGGACCTCAACGATATGTATACCCGCACCCGCACCGAGGGCTTCGGCGACGAGGTCAAGCGCCGCATTCTGGTGGGCACCTATGTGTTGTCCGCGGGCTATTACGACGCCTACTACCGCCAGGCGCAGAAGATTCGCCGGCTGATCAAGAACGACTTTCTCGCGGCCTTCGAGCAGGTCGATGTGATCGCCGGGCCAACCTCCCCCACCACCGCGTTTGAAATGGGCGCCAAGAGCGCCGACCCGGTGCAGATGTATCTGGAGGATATCTATACCATCGCCACCAATCTCGCGGGCTTACCCGGCATGTCCATCCCCGCGGGCATTATCGACGGCCTGCCACTGGGCCTGCAGTTGATCGGTAACTATTTCGACGAGTCGCGCCTGTTGAATATCGGCCACCGTTTCCAGCAGGCGACCGACTGGCACCAGCAGACCGTCTCTCAATGCATGCAGGAGGTGTAACGATGCAGTGGGAAACCGTCATCGGCCTGGAGATCCACGTACAACTATGCACCGGGTCCAAAATTTTCTCCGGCGCCGCCACCCGCTTTGGCGCCGAGCCCAACACCCAGGCCTGCGCCATCGACCTGGCCATGCCGGGCACCCTGCCGGTACTCAACGAACAGGCCGTGCGCTATGCCATCATGTTCGGCCTGGCGACAAACAGCACAATCAACCTGCGCTCGGTGTTCGATCGAAAAAACTATTTTTACCCCGACCTGCCCAAGGGTTACCAGACCACCCAACTGGAGCAACCTATCGTCGGCCCAGGGGTGGTAGAGATCGAACTGGAAGACGGCAGCTCCAAAAACGTTCGTCTCCACCATGCCCACCTCGAGGAGGACGCCGGAAAATCACTGCACGAGGATTACCACGGCATGTCGGGTATAGACCTCAATCGCGCAGGCACACCGCTGATCGAAATCGTTACCGAGCCTGACATGCGCAGCTCGAAAGAGGCGATTGCCTTTGCCCGAAAAATGCACGCCATCGTCACCTCCCTGGGCATTTCCGACGGTGCCATGGCCCAGGGCTCGATGCGCGTCGATGTCAATATTTCCGTACGCCCGCAGGGTAGCGACGAACTCGGCACCCGCACCGAGACCAAGAATCTCAATTCCTTCAAGTTTATGGAGGACGCTATCCGCGTCGAGGTGCACCGGCAGATCGAACTGATCGAGGACGGCGGCGTGGTCGCGCAGGAGACGCGACTCTATAACGGCGATACCGGCGAGGCCCGCTCGATGCGCAGCAAGGAGGAGGCTAACGACTACCGCTATTTCCCCTGTCCGGATCTGCTGCCCGTGGTCGTCGACCAGGCCATCGTCGATGAGATCGCGGCAAGCCTGCCGGAGCTGCCCGATACACGACAGAAGCGGTTTATCACTGAGTACGGACTGGGGCGCTACGATGCCGGCTTGCTGGCGGGGGAAAAAACCATGGCGGACTACTTCGAGGCGACAGTGGCCCAGTGCGATGACGCCAAGCTCAGCGCAAACTGGATTACGGCGGAACTGGCCGCCGCACTCAATCGCCACGATATCGAGCTGGAGGATTGTCCCGTCAGCGCCAGGCAACTCGGGCAACTGATCACACGCATTATTGATGGCACGGTATCGGGCAAGATCGCCAAGCAGGAAATCTTCCCGGCGTTGTGGGACGGCGAGGCCGGTGTAGACCAGCTTATCACCGACAAGGGGTTGCGGCAGGTCTCCGACAGCTCAGCACTGGAGCAATTGGTCGACCAGGTACTGGCCGACAAGGCGGAGCAGGTGGAGCAATACCGCGCCACGGAGGAAAAAAAGCGCAAAAAACTGCTCGGCGGTTTTATGGGGCCGATCATGAAAGCGTCCGGTGGCCAGGCCAACCCGGCGATGGTCAGTGAAATACTCAAACGCAAACTGGAACCCTGAGACAGTCATACAGGGCCAGAGCTGCAGTCAGCTTAAGGTAGACAACAATGGTATTAAAGAAAGACAAGGCCAAGGTTCTCGACGAGGTCTGGACCGAGGATCGCATTCGCGGGTTCCTCGATATCGAACCGCCCGCGGGGGTCAGCCGGGACTTCCACGCCCTGCTCAAGGCCTATCAACAGATGCGCGCCGATGACTTCCGGCTGTTTATCGATATGTTCCTGGGACAGGAACGCGAGATCAACGCGACCGGCCCCGCGGGCCAGACACTCTTGTCCATTGTTTCGACCCACCGCAACAGCGGTGAGTTTTGCGCTATCCTCTCCGCCGTCGGCGCCAGCTGAATCCCACAATTCCCACCCATAGGTTAATGGCACTTACTTAAGCCGCGATATTGACGGAGGAACCGGGGATTCCAGAGCAGGACCGTGCGCCGGTTGGACCCGGCGCCCGAGCCTACATGGACGTATTCACGGCGAGTCCTGGGCTGGGAGCCCCGGTTCCTTGCCCAGCCGCCCGCCACCGCAGGTGCCGTCCTGTTCTGTTTGCTGTAAACTGCCCTGGAGCAGTCCAAAAAGTGACCCGCTTCACGGTGGGGCCCGGGTACTGTGTGCCATACTGAACAGTCGATGGTATTAATACAGGTGCTGTTTTTGACTGGGTTCAAACATTTCAGGTCG
>JAUXCW010000306.1 GCA_030618705.1 Gammaproteobacteria bacterium
GGTAGCCTGGCCGATTCCGAGTTGCAACGGCTGGCCGGCTTTCTCGAGGATGATCGTTATCAGCACATACTGGTTTGCGTGCACCACCAGCCGGTTCCGATAGGCAGCCGTTGGCTCGACGAGCAGCGCATAGTCAATGCCGGACAGCTTTTTGAGCTGCTGGACCCCTGCCCCCGGGTGCGTGCCGTACTCTGGGGTCATGTGCACCAGGAGTGCGACCTGCGTCGTGGCGAGTTGCGGCTGTTGGGCACCCCTTCGAGCTGTGTACAGTTCGCCCCCGGCAGTGACAGCTTCCAGGTCGATCGTACGGAGCCGGGTTATCGCTGGTTGCGGTTGTCCGGTGACGGCACCCTGGAGACCCGCGTCGAGCGCATCGACCCCCGGTTTTTTGATGTGGACTACGATTGCGCCGGATATTGATTATCGCCAGCCCCCGGATGCAAGCCGGGTAGGTGGCTTCATCGCCGGCGCCAAAATCCATTCTCCGAATATCTATTGCAAGACCTTGACTAAAGCCCGCCAGTTGCCACAATGCGCTTCACTGAACGCAAGGTACGCAGCATCTATGAGCCAGTATACGGCAGAAGATATCGAAGTATTGACCGGGCTCGACCCGGTACGAAAGCGCCCCGGCATGTATACCGATACCACCCGGCCCAATCACCTGGCCCAGGAAGTGATCGACAACAGTGTCGATGAGGCGCTGGCCGGCCACTGCCGGGAGATCGCCCTGGTATTGCACAAGGACGGCTCGGTCAGCGTCAGTGACGACGGCAGGGGGATGCCGGTCGACCAGCACCCGGAAATTGGCAAGCCCGGGGTCGAGGTCATCCTCACCACGCTCCACGCGGGCGGCAAGTTTTCCAATGACAACTACCAGTTCTCAGGTGGCTTGCACGGCGTTGGTGTATCGGTGGTCAACGCCTTGTCGCAATCCCTCGAGGTGACGATCAAGCGCGACGCGACGATTTACCAGATGGGTTTTGCCGGTGGTGAAACGGCCACCCCGCTGAAAACCATCGGCAGCTGCAAAAAGCGCGAAACCGGCACCACGGTACACTTTCTGCCCGACCCGCAATACTTCGAATCCGCCAAATTTTCCGTGTCCCGGCTAAAACACATCCTGCGCGCCAAGGCGGTATTGTGCTCCGGACTCAAGGTGAGCTTCAAGGATGAAAACAGCGGCGAGAAGGAGTCCTGGTACTACGAGGATGGCATTACCGATTACCTGCGGGAGAGCACCTCGGAGTACGAGGTGTTGCCCGGCCAGCCCTTCGTCGGCTCCTTTGCCGGTGGCAATGAAGCGGTTGACTGGGCCGTGCAGTGGCTGCCCGAGGGTGGCGATGCAAGCGCCGAATCCTATGTCAATTTGATCCTTACCACCCAGGGTGGCACCCACGTCAACGGCTTGCGCACGGGCTTGTTGGAGGCGGTGCGCGAATACTGTGAGTTCCGCACCCTGCTGCCCAGGGGCGTCAAGCTCACCCCGGACGACATCTGGGACAGGTGCGCCTTTGTGTTGTCGGTAAAAATGGCCGACCCGCAGTTTTCCGGCCAGACCAAGGAGCGGCTGACCTCCCGCGAGAGCGCGGCGTTTATCTCCGGTGTCGCCAAAGATGCCTTCGGTCTCTGGCTCAATCAGCACACCGAGGAGGCCGGGTTGCTGGCGGAGATGTTTATCTCCAATGCCCAGGTTCGGCTCAAGAAAAGCAAAAAAGTGGCGCGCAAAAAGGTGACCACCGGGCCGGCACTGCCGGGCAAGCTGTCGGATTGTTCCGGCGCGGACACAGAGCGCACCGAGTTGTTTCTGGTCGAGGGGGACTCGGCGGGGGGCTCGGCCAAGCAAGCCAGGAGTCGGGAATTCCAGGCCATCCTGCCCCTGCGCGGTAAGATACTCAACAGCTGGGAGGTGGATTCCTCCGAGGTGCTGGCCTCCCAGGAGATCCACGATATTTCAGTCGCGCTGGGCATCGAGCCCGCCGACCCCGACCTTACGGGCCTGCGCTATAACAAGGTGTGTATTCTCGCCGACGCCGACTCCGACGGATTGCACATTGCCACCTTGCTCTGCGCACTGTTCGTGCGCCATTTTCCCAGGCTGGTGGAAACCGGCCACGTCTATGTCGCCATGCCGCCGCTGTACCGGATCGATGTCGGTAAAGAGGTGTACTACGCCCTCGACGATGCGGAAAAAGAAGGTGTACTCGATCGCATCGCGGCAGAAAAGAAAAAGGGCAAAATCCAGGTCACTCGTTTCAAGGGGCTAGGGGAGATGAACCCGCTACAGTTGCGGGATACGGTTATGAATCCCGATACCCGTCGCATGATGCAGCTCTCCATGCAAATTGAAGACGGCACCCTGGAAACCCTGGATATGCTGCTGGCGAAAAAGCGTTCGCCGGATCGCAAGAAATGGCTCGAAACCAGCGGCGACCTGGCAGAAGTGTAGCCCGGAAAGCTCACCAGATAGTGGGTTTTCCTCGCTAACCCGGTCGCACCATCAGGATATGCTTGCTGGTTTTATACGGTTTGCTGATCTTGTGTTCGACCACCGAGGCGTTGAATTTCTCCTCGCATAG
This sequence comes from Gammaproteobacteria bacterium, assembly GCA_030618705.1. Taxonomy (GTDB): domain Bacteria; phylum Pseudomonadota; class Gammaproteobacteria; order Pseudomonadales; family JAHEGP01; genus JAHEGP01. The sequence continues at coordinate 2,580 of JAUXCW010000306.1, forward strand.
CTTGCTCAGCTCCCAGAACGGGCTGCGGCCCGGGTCGGCGATCAATACCTGTTTTACCCCCGCCTTCATGGCGCGACCGATCAGCCGGTAGAGGGGTTGTACCAGCTCATCCCAGAAGCAGATATCACCGCCGATGACGGTGTGCACCCCTACCAGGTCCTGTTTGCGAATTTGCTGGAATTTTTTCTTCTCGAATTTGATCGCGACGTCGTTGATCCCGGCCTGGGCGTCGAGAAAGGGTTTGACGTCCCCATCGGCGTCGATGCCGATTACCCTGGCGTTAAAGCGCTTCGCCATGTAGATGCCGGTCAATCCCCAGCCGCAGCCGATATCCAGTACCCTGGCTTTTTGCGGCAGGGGATAATCCTCCAGGTAGTTCATCAGCACAAAGCTTGATCGCCAGACTTTGTTACCGTGAATGGAGGGTTCGTGACCCTGTTTTTTTAACTTTCTTACGGCGGGGTGACTTGCCTGTAGCGCCAGTGTGTCCAGGTATTCTACTGCGTGTTTGTCGGCCTTGTTCTTACTCATGGTGCCCCGCTGCTGTGCCAATTGCGTTATTGTTGGTTTATCAATTCCAATGGTGCGTCACGATGCCAGAAAACCGGGCGATTGTGCAAGTGGCAATGCAATGTTATTGGTCAATACGGGGTCAAATTTGCTATCGTTCGTTTTACATTCTGCTCTGTCTTCGCTTGCGGTGTTTCAATTCAACGAGTAGCAATAGTTTGTGAAACAAGCTTCGGCTAAACTCAACTGTTATCGCACGTTTATTATCGTGCTGTTATTTCAGTGCCCAGCGCTCCTCGCACAGCCGCCGGCCCAGCGCATTGTCTCGATCAATCTCTGCACCGATCAGCTGCTACTGTTGCTGGCCGGGCGGGAGCGCATTGCCTCCGTGTCTTTTATGGCAGGCAATCCGGTGTATTCCGCCTATGCGGATCGGGTGGGCGATATCCCACTCAACCATGCCCGGGCCGAGGAAATCGTTGCGCTGGATCCGGACCTGGTGCTGGCCTACGAACTGTCCGACTCCCAGCTGGTGGCCTTTCTGCGTCAACTGGGTTACCGGGTCGAGGTGATAGCCGCACCCCACTCGCTGGCGGGTGTGGAGAATACGATTTCAGCAGTGGCGGGACTTCTGGGGGAGCGGCGGGCAGGCGCCGATATGGCCGCAAAAATGCAGCGCCGTCTCGACGCGGCCAGGGAGAGGCAGAGGGGCGTATCGCCGCTGGCGGTAATCTATTCGCCCAATGGCTATAGTCCCGGTAGTAAAACCTTGCAGGGCTCGGTGTTGGAGGCCGCCGGGTTTACCAATCTGTCACGGCAGCTGGGCAATGAAAACGGCGCGAGCATTCCGCTGGAGCAACTGTTGAGCCACCAGCCCGATCTGTACATTATCGACGACCAGGAGCC
>JAUXCW010000235.1 GCA_030618705.1 Gammaproteobacteria bacterium
TCCAGGGCGCAAAGTCCGCCAGTTTCGAATTGGTTCGCGACGGCCAAACCCGTGTTCTCGAAATCGAACTCGCCTCCGGCCGCGGCAGGGGTTGAGGGTAGCCGATGACCAGGAAACCAATATTGCGATCCCTGCTCCTAATGTTGTTTCTGTTGTCTCCGATAGCCGGGCAGGGCGCTGAGCAAACCTGGACAGTCAACTTCAAGAATTCCGATATCCAGGAAGTCATCAAATTTGTTGCCGATGCAACGGGTAAAACCATGGTGGTCGATCCCGTGGTGAAAGGGCCGGTCAAGGTCATTACCACCAAACCCCTTAACAGCAAACAACTGTACGACCTGTTCCTGTCCGTGCTGGAAGTCCATGGCTATACCGCGGTGGATTCCGGAGGCGTGGTGCGAATACTGCCGGCGAAGGAGGGTCGCACCGCGCCGGGTAGCGTCACCGACCGGCTCGAGGTGAGCAACGACAGCTATACCACCCAGGTGATTCAGCTGTCCAATGTCTCCGCGGCACGGGTGTTGCCGGTATTGCGACCGCTGGTGCCCCAGGAAAGTCATATCGCGGCCTATGAAGCGAACAATTCCATTATTATCTCCGCCACCGCCGCCAATATCGCCCGCATCCGGGAATTGATCAGCCGGATTGACCAGAGCTCGCGCCCCTCCACCGCTATTATCGAGTTGAGCTACGCTGACGCCGATACCGTGGTGCGGATGCTGGAGCAATTGCAGCAGGCCGAGGGAGGGTCGGCTGAGCAGTCCGCGGGTAAGTTGAAGCTGGTGGCGGATCAGCGAACCAACACGGTGCTGGTGAGCGGCCCGGATCTCGATGTGAATCGAGTAAAATCCATGATCGGGCGAATGGATCGGCCCGGTCCGCAGAGCGGCAATATCAGGGTAATCTACCTGGAATACGCCAACGCCAAGAAGATGGCGCAGGTACTCAACTCCCTCGTACAGAATATGGACAAGCTCAGCCCCGGCAAGAAGGCCGGGTTGCGCAAGTCGGCCACTATCGAGGCCGATGAAGATACCAACTCCCTGTTGATTACCGCCGAGATCGCCCAACTCGATGCCTTGATGGGAGTGATCAAGCGCCTCGATATTCGCCGCGCCCAGGTTCTGGTGGAGGCCATTATCGTGGAAATGGAGGACATCGACGGCCGCAGGTTGGGCGTGCAGTGGATGTTCCAGGACGATAGCGGCGCTTTCGGTAGTTCGGTCAATCCGGGTTCGCTGGGTGTGCCGCTGGATAACGTCGACAATGTTATTCCAGGCGGTGACAATGACAACACGGTATTCGGGGTGCTGGGCAGTATTGCCGGGCAGACCCTGGGTGTGGGCCATATTACCGACGGCAGCAGTTTTCTCGCCATTTTACATATGCTGCAGGAAGACAAGGGCGCCAATATTCTCTCCACGCCGAACCTGCTGACCATGGATAATCACCCCGCGTCGATTACCGTGGGCCAGAACGTACCCTTCCTCACAGGCTCTTACACCAGTACCGGCCAGGGCTCGACGCCGGCCAATCCGTTCCAGACCATCGAGCGGGCGAGCGTGGGTATCTCCCTCAAGGTGACGCCGCATATCAATGAGGGAAACTCCATTGTGTTGACCGTTCAGCAGGAGGTGTCCAGCCTGACCGGCTCCACCGATGTCGATGTGGTCACCAATGAGCGCAAGATCGATACCCAGATTCTTATCGATGAGGGGCAGACCGCGGTACTGGGTGGACTGATCAAGGACGAAATGCAGGAGAGTGAACAACGGGTACCGGTACTGGGGAGCATCCCGGTGCTGGGCCGACTGTTTCGCAGCACGGCGGTGCAGTACACCAAGACCAACCTGCTGGTGTTTATTCGCGCGACGGTGATTCGCGATGCGGAGACGCTAACCGGCGCCACGGCGGAAAAATATCGCTATATCCGCGACAGGCAGCTGGAGCGACGTGAGCGTGGCGCGCTTCTGGGTGAGGCTGATATGTTACCTGTGCTGCCGGACATGGCGGCCTATGGCCTGAGCCCGCCGGGAACGCCGAGCGATGCGCCCGCGCCTATCGACTTGCGCGACGAAGACGGCAAGGCGAAACCGTGACCGCGGCGGTGGAAATTCCCTTCGCTTTTGCCACCCAGCACGGCGTTTTGCTGGAGGGGGATACCGTGCTTCACCGGCCCGGTTTGTCGCTGGCGGTATTGCTGGAACTGCGCCGCGCCCTGGCCACAGACCTATCGCTACAGTCGATATCGGAAGTGGAATTCAACAAGCGCCTGACCCTGGCCTACCAGCGCAGCGAGGGTGAGGCGAAGCGGGTCGCCGAGGATATGCAGGTCGACGTCGACCTGGCGCGACTGGCCGAAGAAATTCCCGAGAGCAGTGAGCTCATGGACGGGGATGATGATGCGCCGGTGATCCGGCTGATCAACGCGATTCTGTCCCAGGCGGTGCGCGAGAAAGCCTCGGATATCCATATCGAACCCTATGAGGAAAAGCTCTCGGTGCGCTTTCGCATCGATGGCGTGCTTACCGAAGTGCTCACGCCAAAACTGGTATTGGCGCCGCTGCTGGTGTCGCGCATCAAAGTCATGGCGCGACTCGATATTGCGGAAAAGCGCCTGCCCCAGGACGGCAGGATATCGGTCAAGCTGGCAGGCCACGCCATCGATATTCGGGTCTCCACCATTCCCTCCACAGAGGGTGAGCGGGTGGTGCTGCGCTTGCTCGATAAACAAGCGGGTCAACTGCAGCTGTCGCAACTGGCCATGCCGCCGTCGATACGTGAAGGGTTTAACCGGGCGCTGGCCCGGCCCCATGGGATTATCCTGGTAACCGGCCCAACCGGCTCGGGCAAGAGTACCACGCTGTATGCGGGTCTCGGAGAACTCAATGATACCACGCGCAATATTCTGACCATCGAGGATCCGGTGGAGTATCGGGTTCCCGGCATCGGCCAGACTCAGGTCAACACCCGGGTCGACATGACCTTTGCGCGGGGACTTCGCGCTATTCTCCGCCAGGATCCCGATGTGGTCATGGTCGGGGAGATTCGCGATAGTGAGACTGCATCGATCGCCGTACAGGCCAGCCTGACCGGCCACCTCGTGCTGAGTACGCTGCACACCAATACAGCGGTCGGTGCCATCACCCGGTTACGGGATATGGGCGTCGAGCCGTTTCTGCTGTCTTCCAGTCTGTTGGCTGTATTGGCGCAGCGCCTGGTGCGACTGCTGTGCGTGCATTGCAAGTCCGCCTCGAGTACAACGGCGTTGGAATGCGAGAACTACCAGTTGCCCGAGGGCAGCACTATCTATCATCCGGCTGGTTGTGAAGCGTGCAAGCAAACCGGATATCGCGGCCGCAGTGGTATCTTCGAGCTGGTCGAGGTCGACCCGGACATGGCGCGACTGATCCATGAAAACGCCGCGGAGCAGGCATTACTCGAGCACAGCCGCACGCGTAATAAAGCCATGTCTGAGCATGGGCGTGCCCGGGTGCTGGCTGGTGAGACGAGTATCGAGGAGGTGTTGCGGGTCACCGCGACGACTTGATATGGGCGCCTACAATTATCGAGCACTGAATAGCGACAGCGCCCTGGTCAAGGGTGTGATCGAGGGTGATTCCGAGCGCCAGGTCAGGTCATCGCTACGCGCCCAGTCACTCAAGCCGCTAAGGGTAGAGGCGGCCGCATCGGGCCAGGGGGGGCAGCGCAAGCCCTGGGAAAACTGGTTCTCTACACGCCTGGGGCGCGGCGAACTGGCCCTGGTGACGCGCCAGTTGGCGACCCTGGTACAGTCCGGGCTGCCCCTTGCCGACGCCTTGCAGTCTACCGCCCGGCAGGCTCGCAAGCCGCGGGTGAAAAGCCTGTTATTGCAAGTGCGGGCGAGGGTGCTGGAGGGTCATACCCTTGCCTATGCGCTCGGTGAAATGCCGCGCAGTTTCAATGACATGTTCCGCGCTACGGTTCGCGCGGGAGAGCGTGCCGGCTATCTGGCGCCGGTTTTGTTACGGCTGGCGGACTATACCGAGAGCAGTCAGCACGCCCAGCAAAAACTGCGCATGGCAATGATCTATCCCCTGGTCCTGGTCGGCGTCGCGGCTACCGTAATCATTGCCTTGATGACCTTTGTCATGCCCAAGCTGGTGGGCATTTTCCAGCGCAGCGACCGTATACTACCGGATCTCACGCGCTACCTGATTGCGATCAGCGATTTCCTGGTCAACTACGGCATGGTGTGTCTGTTAGGTATAATCGCCCTGTTGGCGCTGGGTAAACTCTGGGTGCGACGGCCCGACCGTACTCTGCTATGGCATCGATTCCTGCTCCGTGTGCCGGTCTGGTCTCGCTGGCAATCGGCCCTGGACAGTACACGCCTGTCGGCCACTCTTTCCATACTCGTCGCCAGCGGTGTGCCGTTGCTGGAGTCGCTTCGTATTGCCGCCCTGGTGCCGAGCAACCTCGCCATGGGTGCGGCCTGCCAGGGCCTCGCGGACTCGGTATCCGAGGGATCCAGCCTGAGTCGGGCAATGGAACATGCCGATGTATTTCCGCCCATGCTGGTGCAGATGGTGGCCAGCGGTGAGGCGGGCGGCAACCTGGATGAAATGCTGGAGCGGGCGGCGGACAACCAGGAGCGTGAATTAGAACTGGCCCTCAATACCACGATGAGTCTGTTAGAGCCATTGATGGTGGTGTTGATGGGTGGAGCCGTCATGATAATCGTATTGGCAGTATTGCTGCCGATTTTTGATCTCAACAGCCTTGTGCGATGAGTGCGCGAAGGAGTCACAGCATCATGGGAAATAACAGTCACTATAGAGCGGCATCCCGCCGCCACCGGGGCTTCAGCTTGATAGAGATACTGGTGGTGCTGGTAATCCTCGGCCTGCTGGTCAGCATTGTTGCCCCAAATGTCCTGGGGCGTGCAGACGAGGCGCGAGTACAAAAGGCCGAGGCGGATTTCAAATCCATTGCCACGGCCCTGAAGATCTATCGCCTGGATAACTATATCTATCCCAGTAGTGAGCAGGGCCTGGGTGCGTTGGTCGAGCAGCCGGCATTGCCCCCCGAGCCACGCAACTGGAAACAGGAAGGATACCTCGATGAACTTCCCCTGGATCCCTGGGGCCGGCCCTATCTCTACCTGAGTCCTGGCGAACACGGCGCTTTTGACCTCTTTTCATACGGGGCAGACGGTGTTTCCGGCGGCGAGGGGCAGAACCAGGATCTTGGCAACTGGGACCTGGCCCTGGCGGAGTGAGCAGTGAACATCCGATCCGGCGGCTTCACCCTGATAGAAATGTTAGTTGTCATGCTCATTATCGGCTTGTCATTGAGTATGGTCAGCCTGAGTGGCGGT
>JAUXCW010000111.1 GCA_030618705.1 Gammaproteobacteria bacterium
CCCGACAAAGCCATCGATGTTATCGATGAGGCCGGTTCTTACCAGAAGCTATTGCCGGAGAACAAACGCAAAAAAACCATCAGCGTGGGTGATATCGAAAAGGTCGTCGCAAAAATTGCCCGTATTCCACCAAAGAGCGTCTCCACCTCCGACAAAGAGGTATTGCGCAGCCTCGATGACAATCTGAAAATGGTTATATTCGGCCAGGATGTGGCCATCGATGCGCTGTCGACAGCCATCAAGCTGTCGCGGGCAGGGCTCACTGCGGTCGATAAACCAGTGGGCTCTTTCCTGTTTGCGGGACCTACCGGTGTCGGTAAAACCGAGGTCTGCCGCCAGTTGGCCAAGGTGTTAGGGGTCGAGCTCTTGCGCTTCGATATGTCGGAGTACATGGAGCGCCATACGGTTTCACGCTTGATCGGCGCCCCTCCCGGTTACGTCGGCTTTGACCAGGGTGGCCTGTTGACTGATGCCGTAAGCAAATCTCCCCATGCGGTATTGTTGCTGGACGAGATAGAAAAGGCCCACCCCGATGTGTTCAATATCCTGTTACAAGTCATGGATCACGGTTCACTAACGGATAACAATGGGCGCAAGGCCGATTTTCGTCACGTGATACTGGTGATGACGACCAATGCCGGTGCGGAATCAGCAGCCCGTCGCTCCATTGGATTTACCGCGCAGGATAACAGCACCGATGCGATGGAGGTTGTCAATCGAACGTTTACACCCGAGTTCCGCAATCGGCTGGATGCGACAATCCAGTTTGAAGCTCTAAGCGAATCGGTAGTGCTCACTGTGGTTGATAAATTCCTGGTGGAATTACAAGCCCAGTTGGACGAAAAGCGCGTGGTGCTCGACGTCGACGAGGATGCTCGAAGCTGGTTGGTGGCAAAGGGCTACGATGCAAAAATGGGTGCACGGCCGATGGCGCGAGTCATACAGGAGCAGATCAAAAAACCGCTGGCGGAGATGGTATTGTTCGGCGAGCTGGCGGAGCAGGGCGGAGCAGTCTATGTCACGGTCAATGCTGACAACGACAAACTGGATTTGACCGCGGAAGCGCGCCAGAAAACGCCCAGGGCGGAACCTGCCTGAGCGCGGATGCCAAGTACTACAGGATGTGGGTATGGGGAAGATTCTACTCGGCTTGATAATTATTGCATTGATAGTGATGCTTTTATTGCGCAACAAGAAACAGGGCAGTGCAGGGCATAAAACCAGTAACAAAGCACGTCGAGGCGGCGAGAAAACGGCCCGGATCACTGCGGTGCTGGCGTCAAAGGGTTCCCCTGCGGAGAAGACTACCCCCAAACCCTGGCAATCCGTCAGTATCAAGACCCGGCTGGGAGCCTGCAATGCCGCAATAGCGGACCAGGATACCGTCTACCTCGCCAATGAAGCCCCTTCACTGCCGCTGGCGGAGTGTGATGTGGATACCTGTGGCTGCCGGTATGTCTACCATGACGACCGTCGGCAAGAAGATCGCCGCTCACCCTTTGGTGAGAACCATGGCGCCCAACATGGTGGGCCGGAGGGTAACCGTCGCGAGGGTGATAACCGTCGCCGCTAGCGGTGCAGGAGAGTTCTAAATCACGCTGTGGGCCCGGAGGGAAGTGTCCCCGCCAAGTGAGAGGGAGTGGCTCAACGAGCGCGGTAGGTGATGCGGCCTTTGCTCAAATCATTGGGGGTCAATTCAACCTTGACCTTGTCGCCGGTCAGAATGCGGATATAGTTTTTGCGCATTTTGCCGGAGATATGGGCGGTGACGACATGATCGTTCTCGAGCTTGACGCGAAAAGTCGTATTGGGAAGTGTATCGATGACTTCCCCTTCCATCTCGATCTGGTCTTCTTTTGCCATGCAATACTGTCCTTTCTGGTATGGGTCGGTGCTACCGCCTGGCCTTTTGCCCCGGAGCAGCGCGCATTTTCCATGAATTCGACAGGAATTAAAAGTTTATTCGCATCGTTGTGCGGTCTGCCAGCGTCCGTCGCGGAAAATTTCCAGCGGATTGAAGGTGTTCTTGTAGGCCATTTTGGGGCTTTCCGCGATCCAATAGCCAAGATACAGGTAATCGAGGTCCAACTTTCGAGCCAGCTCGATTTGCTTCAGTATGACCCAGGTGCCCAGGCTGCGCTTCTCCATGTCATGGCGAAAAAATGTGTAGACCGCTGAGATTCCGTGGTCGAGCAGGTCGGCCACCGAGACGGCAAGCAGTTCTCCGTCGAGGGTGAAGCCGTAGAACCGCGTAAGGTCCCACTGCGGCGCTAGAAAAGACGTGTATTGCTCCCGGTCAGGTGGGTACATATCACCGTCTGCATGACGGTGGCAGATATAGTCGTGGTAGAGACGGTAGCTGTTGTCGTCCTTTATATCCGCCAATTCAACGACTTCCAGGTCGGCGTTTCGCTTCATTAATTTGCGCTGGGTTCGGCTCGGCACGAAGTGCGCGACCCTGACGCGGCTGGGGACGCAGGCCTTGCAGGCTTGACAGTGGGGCCTGTAGATATGGGAGCCGCTGCGGCGAAAGCCGATTTCCGACAGACGGCTATACAAGGGCTTGTCGATAACGGTCCTGGGATCGACAAACACCGTGGTGGCTTCCCGCCCTTTGAGATAACTGCAGTCGTGGGGCTGGGTCGCGTAGACTTTGAGTTCCGCCCGGCTGGTCATATCCGCGTCGTCAACGCTGCCAATGAATCGGCTGTGGACCAGGGGCCCATGGGATCCGGGGGTTGCGCGTGTTCGCCAAGCCGTTTGAGAAAGTGGGATCTCGGCATGTCGCTGGCCCCGAGTGAGTACAGATGTTCGCTGCTCACCTGGCAGTCTATCATGTAAAAACCCCGCGCCTGTAGCTCCCGGCACAAGAGGTACAGGGCGACCTTGGACGCATCGGCGCACAGGCTGAACATCGATTCGCCAAAAAACACCTCGCCCAGGGCCAGGCCATAGAGCCCTCCCACCAGCTTGCCGTCCTGGAAAATTTCCACCGAGTGGGCATAGCCCAACAGATGCAGGGTCTTGTAGGCGTCGAGCATGGCCGCGGTCAGCCAGGTTCCCTCACTATGCTGGCGAATTCGGCAGCAGTGATCGATGACGTCGTCGAAACAGCGGTCGATACTGGCGGTGAAACAGCCCGAGTTGATGGTTTTTTTCAAGGAGCGGGAGAGGTGAAAGTGGTTCGGATAGAGTACCGCGCGAGGGTCGGGGGACCACCAGAGAATCGGTTGAGGTTCCTCGTACCATGGGAAAATACCCAAGCGGTAAGCGTGGATGATGCGTTCCGGCGCCAGGTCGCCACCCAGGGCCAGTAGGCCGTTGGGCTTATCCATCGCCTGCCGGGGATCGGGGAATTCCAGCGACCCGGGATCCAGCCAGGGCGGTGATCGCCTCATATCACGCCTGGCTATGGAGTGTGTCCAGGAAATGTTCAGCGTCGAGGAATTTTTCGGCATCCAGGGCGGCCATACAACCGGAGCCCGCGGATGTCACCGCTTGCCGGTAGACCTGATCGGCGACGTCACCCGCGGCGAAAACGCCTTCCACGCTGGTGGCCGTGGCATTGCCCTCGGTGCCGCTGCGCACTGTTATATAGCCGTCGCGCATATCCAGTTGGCCGGTAAATATGCTGGTATTAGGCGTGTGGCCGATGGCGATAAAAATTCCGCTGGCCTCCAGCTCCCGTGTGCGGCCGTCCACCGTGCTCTTCACCCGCACGCCGGTAACGCCGCTGTCGTCACCGAGTATTTCATCGACCACGTGGCTCCAGCACATGGTGATATTGCCGTTTTCGACGCGCTCCATCAGTTTGTCCTGTAACATTTTCTCGGCCCGCAGGGCGTCGCGACGGTGCACCAGGGTCACTTCAGAGCAAATATTGGACAGGTACAGGGCCTCCTCGACCGCCGTGTTGCCGCCGCCGACGACCACCACCTTTTGCTGACGGTAGAAAAAGCCGTCGCAGGTCGCGCAGGCACTGACACCCTTACCCATAAAAACCTCTTCTGAGGGCAGGCCGATATACTGCGCTGATGCGCCGGTCGCAATGATAAGGGCGTCACAGGTATAGTCGCCCTGGTCGCCCTGGAGCAAGAATGGCCGTTGTGTCACATACACCGTGTGAATGTGCTCGAATATGATGCGGGTATCGAAGCGTTCGGCATGTTGCTGCATTCGCATCATCAGGTCCGGCCCCTGTACTCCCTCGGCATCGCCGGGCCAATTGTCGACCTCGGTGGTGGTGGTCAGCTGGCCGCCCTGTTGCATCCCGGTGAGTAATACCGGGGACAGGTTGGCCCGTGCGGCATAGACCGCCGCGCTGTAACCGGCGGGGCCGGAGCCGAGAATGATTAGTGGGTAATGGCTTGCGTCACTCATTGATTATTCCGTTTCGATGTTTTTGGTTATTAAAAATGACAGGCAGGGCGAGTCGGTGAAAAAGAGTGAGGCAATTTGATCAAATAGCCCACTAAAAAGCCAGTAACCGGTATAATCTTGTTGCGATCCGGTGTCGGCCCGAAGATGTGTCGGTCGCGCCCGGCAAATAACCCAGCTTTTACTCTAACATCTAAATTTATCTATTTGAAATATAAGATAATTAAGGCCATAATTATACCATAAAATGGTCGGCGAGACAGGGGCGAACAAGACTTTGGCAAAACGTAAGACGGCCGCGAAGTCCAGCAGCACAAAAGCACAAATTCCGGAAAACCTGGCGCACACCCTCCACGAGGGGGCCTTGATCGGGTTCGCGGCGTTTTGCATCTATGTTTTTATCGCGCTGAGCAGCTATACCGCCAATGATCCCGGTTTTTCCACCACCGGTGCCACGGCGAGCGGCATGGGTGCGCCCATTGCCAATGCCGGCGGGAAGGTGGGGGCCTACACTTCTGATATTTTTTATCTCCTGTTCGGCTATATGGCGTTCCTGTTTCCCATCATGCTGGGGTACCGGGCCTGGTTGATTTTTCGGCAACGACGCAGTCACGAGTCTTTTGACTGGACCCATTTTTTCTTTCGAGTAGGGGGCTTCGTCCTGGTCATGCTCAGCGCCACGGGATTGGCCCACATCAATATCGGCGATGCGGCGCTGTTACCCGAAGGGGCCGGGGGAATCCTGGGGGTGGAGGTCGGCCAGGCCAGCCTCAAAGCATTTAACCTGACCGGCGCTCGCCTGCTGTTGGTGGCCTTGTTTTTGTTCGGCGTCACCCTCTTTACCGGCCTGTCCTGGTTCAAGCTCATGGAGCAGGTGGGCGGCCTGACAATCCGCTTTTGGCAATGGCTGCAGTTCCAGGCCGTCACCCTGGCCGGTCGAATACAGGAGTGGCAGGAACAGCGCAAAGCCCGGCAGCTCAGGCAAGACAGTTTTGTCGAAAGGAAAAAGCAGGATAAAACCCGGGAGCAGCCAAAAATCAAACCGGCACCGCAACCCCCTAAACAGAGCAAGCGGGTGTTCAAGGAGAAGCAAACTTCACTATTCCCGGTGCCGGCGGGGGATGGCTCCATGCCACCGCTGGCCTTGCTCAATACACCTGATTCATCCCACAAAAAGGGCTTTTCCGAGGAGGCCTTACAAACACTATCCCGACGCCTGGAGCACAAGCTGGATGACTTTAATATCGATGCCAAGGTTGTCGAGGTACTTCCCGGCCCGGTTATCACCCGCTTCGAGATCGAACCCGCGCCGGGAATCAAGGTCAGCAGGATCAGCGGCCTGGCCAAGGATCTGGCGCGTTCCCTGTCGGTAATCAGCGTGCGGGTGGTTGAGGTCATACCCGGCAAGTCCTATGTCGGTATCGAGATCCCCAATGAAGACCGGGAGATGGTGTTCCTCTCCCAGGTGATTTCTTCCAAGACCTACGACGATGCCCGGTCCCCGCTTTCACTCGCCCTGGGCCACGATATTGCCGGCTCACCAGTCATCGTCGACCTGGCCAAAATGCCTCACTTGCTGGTGGCGGGAACCACCGGGTCCGGTAAGTCGGTGGGCGTCAACGCCATGCTGCTCAGTATTTTGTACAAGGCGAGCCCGGAGGAGGTTCGCCTGATGATGGTGGATCCGAAAATGCTCGAGCTGTCGGTCTACGACGGGATTCCCCATCTGTTGACCCCGGTGATCACCGATATGAAAGACGCGTCCAGTGGCCTGCGCTGGTGTGTCGGTGAGATGGAGCGACGCTACAAACTGATGGCGGCCCTGGGGGTAAGAAACCTGCAGGGATTCAATCGCAAGGTCACCGAGGCCGCCGGTAACGGCAACCCCATTCCCGACCCGACCTGGGTGTTCGACGCCGACAGCGTGGGAATTGGCGAACCGGCGGTCACCGAGGCGCCGACCCTGGATTCACTACCGTTTATCGTCGTGGTCATCGATGAGTTTGCCGACATGATGATGATCGTGGGCAAGAAAGTGGAAGAATTGATCGCCCGTATTGCACAAAAGGCCCGCGCCGCGGGTATTCACCTGATACTGGCCACCCAGCGCCCCTCGGTCGATGTCATCACCGGACTGATCAAGGCCAATATTCCCTCGCGGATCGCCTTCCAGGTATCCTCGAAGGTGGATTCTCGCACCATCCTCGACCAGGGCGGTGCCGAGCAATTGCTCGGTCACGGCGATATGCTCTATCTTCCGCCGGGTACCGGCCTGCCGGTTCGGGTTCACGGCGCCTTCGTCGATGACGACGAGGTCCACCGGGTGGTGCAGGATTGGAAAGAGCGCGCCGAGCCCGCCTATATCGAAGACCTGCTGCAGGACGGCGCCAATGAATTTGTCCCCGGTTATAGCGCGCCGGGCGAGGGCGGCGATGACGACCCGGAGGCCGATGCCCTTTACGACGAGGCCGTGCATTTTGTCACCCAGAGTCGAAAAGCTTCCATATCCTCTGTCCAGCGCAAGCTCCGCATCGGGTATAATCGGGCTGCCCGAATGATAGAGACAATGGAAGAGACTGGCGTGATCAGTCCAATGGGCGCCAATGGCCAACGGGAAGTCCTGGCGCCTCCACCCCCAGGAGATTGATATCTTGCGTGTTCCAGCGATTTTCGTGCAGCGCTGCCTGCCTGTGCTGTTGTGGCTGCTTGCGGCCAATGCCGGGGCCGATGCGCTCGCTTCACTAAGTGAGGCACTGGCTGAAATCAACACCTACCGGGCGGAATTTACCCAGAAAATATTCGACCAGGACCAACAGCTGATACAGGAAAGCCATGGCGAGCTCTATGCTTCCCGCCCCGGCAAGTTGCGCTGGATCAGTGGCGAGCCCTACGAACAGCTCATTGTGGTCGACGGCGAGCAGATCTGGCGCTATGAAGAGGACCTGCAACAGGTTGTCGTGAGTGATTACAGCGATGACCTCGGCGACACACCGGCCCTGTTGCTCAGCGGCGATATCGAATCCATCGGCGCGCGCTATCAGGTTAACGCGCTGGACGGGCAGTTCGAGTTGCTGCCCCGCGATCCACAGAGCCTGTTTCGAGCCATGCGGGTTACCCTGGAGCAGGGCGTGCTCACCGGCCTTCTATTGGAAGATACCCTCGGGCAGACCACGCAGCTCCAGTTTTCGGCCATCGAACTCAACCCGCAACTCGACGATGCACTTTTCACTTTCGAGCCACCTCCCGGCGTGGATGTGCTGCGCGATGAGTGAGCTGTTCACCGAGGCGGGATACCAGCCACTGGCTGCCGCGGTACGGCCTCAAACCTTGCAGGACTACGTGGGGCAGCAACATATCCTCGGGCCGACCATGCCGCTGCGGGAGGCGCTGGAGGCGGGGCAGATACACTCCATGATTTTCTGGGGGCCACCCGGGGTAGGCAAGACCACCCTGGCGCGATTGATCGCCCGCTGCGTGGATGCGCACTTTGAAACCCTGTCGGCGGTATTGAGCGGGGTCAAGGAGATTCGCCAGGCGATTGAAATCGCCCGTCAGCACAAGAGCCAGGGCGATCGCAAGACCATTCTGTTTATCGATGAAGTCCATCGCTTCAACAAGGCCCAGCAAGACGCCTTTCTGCCCCACATCGAGGACGGCACCATCGTCTTTATCGGCGCCACCACGGAAAACCCTTCCTTCGAGCTGAACAACGCACTGTTGTCTCGCTGTCGAGTGTATGTACTCAAATCATTGGGATTGCAGGATGTCGTCACCGTGCTGGACAACGCACTGGTGGACAAGCGCAATCCCCTGGGTGATCACAAAATTGATATCGAGGGCGATATGCTGGAGCAAATCGCGGGGGTGGCCGACGGCGATGCCCGGCGGGCCCTCAATTTGCTGGAAATCGCCACCGACCTGGGCCGCCAGCCCGATGGCTCGGTACGTATCGGCGCCGACCTTGCCGCACAGCTGTTTAGCGGCGACGTGCGCCGTTTCGACAAGGGCGGCGACCTGTTTTACGAACAAATTTCGGCCCTGCACAAAGCCGTGCGTGGCTCCTCGCCGGACGGCGCGCTGTACTGGCTGTTGCGGATGCTCGACGGTGGCTGTGACCCACTCTATGTTGCGCGCCGCATCGTGCGAATGGCCAGTGAAGATATCGGCAATGCGGATCCCAGGGCGCTGGCGCTGGCGCTGAATGCATGGGATGTGCAGGAGCGCCTGGGCAGCCCCGAGGGCGAACTCGCACTGGCCCAGGCGGTGTTGTACCTGGCCAGCGCAGCCAAGAGCAATGCTGTGTACACCGCCTATAACACCATGCGAGAACTGGTGCGCAGTAGTCCCGCCTACGATGTGCCCATGCACCTGCGCAACGCCGCCACCAGCATGATGAAGTCCATGGACTACGGTGCCGGTTATCGCTATGCCCACGACGAGCCGGGTGGCTATGCGGCGGGGGAGAGCTATCTGCCCGAGGAGTTGGCAAGCCGGCGCTACTACCAGCCGGTCGACCGGGGGCTGGAGAAAAAAATCGGCGAGAAGCTCGACTATTTACGCTCCCTCGACAATCAAAGCAAGCAGCGTCGATATGTGCGGTGAGCGATGCACACGATAAGCTATAGCATCATTGCGGTTGCCATTGGCGGAGCCCTGGGTGCGCTGGGCCGCTTTTTCCTCTCCAATTATTTTAACCGCGTATTCGAGGTGCACCACACCGTTTATATCGGCACCATGTTGGTCAACATCCTGGGTTCTTTCCTCATGGGTATCGTCTACGTCTATGTCCTGGAAAAGCAAATATGGCACCCCCAGATGCGCAGCTTTCTCATGGTCGGCACCCTCGGCGCGTTCACCACGTTTTCTTCGTTTTCCCTGGAGGCGATCAATTTTTTTGAACGTGGCCATCCCTGGTTGAGTCTTGCTTACATCTTTGGCAGTGTCACACTGTGTATTACAGCTGTCGCCGTGGCTATCTGGCTGGGTCGACAACTTTTCTAAAACGGAACCGTTATGCTCGATATCAAACGCATTCGAAAACACACCGATGAGGTCGTCGCCGGTCTTGCTCGCAAGGCTTATCAATTCGATATAGACGCCTTCAAGGCTCTGGATGCACGGCGCAAGGAGCTGGACATCAACAGCCAGCGTCTGCTGGCAGAGCGCAAACAGGCCTCGAAAAAGATCGGTGAATTGGTCAAGCAGGGCACGCCGGTAGAGCAAGCCAAACAGACGGTCAACGATATACTCGACCGTCTGGCACTAGAACTGGATGACACCGTTGCCCAGTCGAAAGCGGTGCAACAGCAGATCGACGATTGGCTGCTGACTATTCCCAACGTGCCGCTGGACGATGTGCCCGCCGGCAGCAGCGAGGATGACAACCTGGAGCTGAGTCGTTGGGGCGAGCCGCGACAGTTCGATTTCACACCCCTGGATCATGTCGACCTGGGCGCTGCCAGCGGCTTACTGGATTTCGATGTGGCGGCAAAGATTACCGGGGCCCGGTTCAATGTGATGAAAGG